>JACNJL010000015.1:0-65781 GCA_014382585.1 Limisphaerales bacterium
TTCGCAATGCGAAGGTCTGGAGTTCGACTCTCCATGGCTCCACCATTTTCATTTCCTAATTCTTGCCGATGGAAAGGCCGTTCACCTCACTCCTTCCACCGGGGGAAGGGGGCGATAGGTTTTGGCATCGGGATCAAGGAGGAGCACTTTGAATGCCCAGTCTTTGCCGGGCTCAAGGATTTGGGTGTAGGCAGAGACATTCGCATTGGGGATGACCTGGCCAGTGGCATCAAGCAGAGCGAAGTTAACTTTCACGGCGAGGTATCGGTATTGGGAAATATTTTTGATGGTTCCGGTGATGTATTGAGCTCCGTTATTTTTATCGGTTGTGAGGCGATGACTTTTAAGGAGGAGATCGGGGTCTTTCAGTTTGGCGGCAGCAGGCGCATTGGTGCCTGATTGCGCGGCGGCCGCTTCGGCAGGGGTCAGCTCTTTGCGCAGCCCGACTTTGACGAGGACTGCATGGCGGGTACGCTCGCGCAGCCCAAAAGGTTTGCCAGTGGTAGTCCATTGCAAAATGATGACGAGTAGTTCGCAGGCAATAATGATGCCGGCCACGAGTCGGAATATGGCGGAGCCGTCCCAGTTGCTGACGGTGGGTCGACGGTGGCCGCATTCAACGCAGACCTTCTCATCTTCGTTAAGCCGGGTGCCGCAATTGACGCAGGCATTGGGATCTTCCGGTTCGGCAGCGGGAATAGGGTCGATGGGTCCGGCGGATTGGGATGTGAGCTGTGTATCTACGGGTGCGGCGGCGGCAAAGGGATCGGGCTCCGCGCGGCCACGAACTGGCGGGGAAACGCTGCCACGGCCACCACTGGATTTCATAGGAGGCGGGGCTTGGGGGGAGGCAGGTTTGGGCTGGTGCAGCTCGGTGCCTTGGCCGCAATGAGGGCACGCCACGGTGGTCCCCTCATAATCGGTAGGGTATTCCAGATGCTCACCGCAGGATTGGCAGGAGCATTTATACATGCCGGGGGCACTCATTTGCCCGGCCATTGAAACGTGCTGCGGGGAGGCGAAGCAAGGCCGAATCGCCAGAAAATCTTGCCGTGCGCCCGCACCTCCGCCACAGTGCGCGTCCCGGAGGGGTGGCTGAGTGGTCGAAGGCACACGCTTGGAAAGCGTGCGTAGGTTTACCCCTACCGCGGGTTCGAATCCCGCCCCCTCCGCCACCATTTACAATTCCTTTTCAACCACACCGGTTTGGGCAATGTCAACAACCCGTGAAGAGCCGGTGCATACGAAATAATAACTCCAGCTTGGCTGAGGGAGAATTTGTGATAATTTCTTCTGCGTTGAGCGGCTCTTCGGAGCCCCTCGGTCAGCCAGTTGACCACTTCAGAAGAAAGCAGTCCTTCGGGGCAGTGGGAATCTGAAAACCTGAAAGTCAGGCCTTCGGGCCAGTCAGGAAGGGGTCAGCCGGCAGGTGCCCTACCAAGGGCATTGACCTTCGAGTGAAAGCCCGCAAGGGACGGATCGAAAAGGATTGGTAGCCGCCCGGCGATTGAACTTCGGTTGAATCCAAGGGCGGCTTTTTTGTGCCGTTTTTTTGTGCCGCTTTCTTGAAAAATTAATTCTGCCAAACCGCGTACCCTTCCGCCCGCAATTCCTCTGCCAGCGAAATCTCTTTTGCCGCTGCCGTCTCGTAGCTCATCGGGTTATAGCATTCATAAAGCTCCGGCAACAAATGCAGCCCGTATTTTTTCACGTACCCGCTGGCTTTGTAACCGCGTTTGTGATTTTCAAACCGCACCTCCGGATCCAACCCCGTCATCCCCACGTAAAAGCAGGACAGGTAAGGATCAAAATTCGGATTCGCAGCGCAAAATTTTTTCTCCTTCAAGACCGCCTCATCCAGCTCAACCACGTAAACGCTATGATGTTTCTTGGCCATTGGCATTTAGCAAAAAATTTTCAGCAATGTGTACAGGTTCACTGAAAAACTCATTCGCGCAACTATACCGCCGCAGACGATGGGCACGAAGATAATCCGTGATCGACAGCATCCCCGCCACCAATGACTTTTCTTTGACAGAGACCATGGGGTGGCGTTTGGTTTCTGCATGAAATGCATTCGGATTTTGTTGACCGGTTTTATTTTTTCAACCGCCGCAATAGCGCAGCCGTTTGAGCGGACGTTTTCATTTGATTCGGGTTATTTTCGGAAACTCAATTCGGATCGCGCGTGGGAGCATTTCGGGCGGGAGTGGGTGGACTTGAATGCGTACGCGCTTGAACAGCTGGATATGACCGGGCGTTGGGGAGTTTCACGTGAAGGCGAGTTTTTGATCGGCAGCACGCTGGGCCTTTACACGATGAATGTGTACAAGGTCAGCCATCACGAGTTCGGCCACGGCTCGCGCTTGGAGGCGTTGGGGTATCGCACCAAATATCGCAGCGGCGCGACCGGCAGCACCACGCGATCGCCGTGGCAATTTTTTGGGCGGCGTTTTCTCGATCCCTTCAACGATGCGTACGCGGTGTACAGCACGAGTGATCGCGAGTTCACCTCGCCCGTGCGGCGCTTTGTGAATGCCGATGGCACGCTGACCAATGACGGCAAAATCCTCATCACCACCGGCGGCCTCAATAACTCGATGGCGTTTGCCGGCAGCCTTGGCGAGCGCCTGCGCGAACGCGGCGCGGCGCATTACAGCGAGTGGCTGCCGTACACAATGGCGCGATTGGACGCCACATTTTACGGACGCGGCAGTGGCGACCTCAGCGATCTCGAAACGTATTACTCCAACAAAGGCGTCAGCATTTCAAAAACCGATATGCGCGCGGCCAATCTCGTGGGCTTCGCGCTTAGCGCATCCACGTGGAGCTATTTGATCGGCGCGGGCGAATACGCCGAGGGCGGCGATGCGTGGGTGAAAAGTTACTCGTACAACGGCTTCGCGCTGCCGGACGTTGAAAATTATCTCACCACGCGCGGCATGTCGTGGAAGCTCAGCAGCGGGTATCGATGGGATGCCAACACGTATTTCCCATTCGCCGCCGAAGCCGTCCTCACCGGCGCGGGCCAGCAGGAATACACGATGGGCGTGCGACATCGCAACGGGTTGTCGGATGATTCATCGGTAGACGCCAGCTTGCGGCTCGGGCGCGGCGTGGGGCTTGGGCTGGGCTTCACTCAACGCATTTCCGAGCAGTGGTCGCTCTCCCTCGGCTGGGATCATTTCAACGGACGCAATCTGCACGGCGAACGCAATGCGGTGAGTTTTGAGGACGGCGAAACTTCAGATGAAATCTGGGCACGCTTGTCGTTTATTTTTTGAAGTCCTTTATATTTTAATTCACAAATACCAGAGCAAGGCGTATCCTGCGCCGATGCTCTCCAAGGTTTATGCGGCTGCGTTGCGTGGTGTGGAAGCGGTGCCGGTAGAGGTGGAAGTGAGCGTGGGGCCGGGCGAACAAAAAGTCGTGGTCGTCGGTTTGCCGGATGCGGCGGTGCGGGAATCGGTGGAGCGCGTTTCTGCGGCGCTCACCAGCTCGGGCTTTCATTTGCCGCCGGGCAAAACGACCATCAATCTCGCCCCCGCTGATCTGCGCAAGGAAGGGCCGAGTTTTGATTTGGCAATCGGGATCGCATGGCTGATGGCGAGCGAGCAATCGAGCATCGGCGACGCGGCAGACTACGCGATCATCGGCGAGCTGGCGCTCACCGGAAAAGTGCGGCGCGTGAAAGGCGTGTTGCCCGTGGCACTCAGCGCGCGGGCGGAAGGCCGGCGCGGTTTGTTGGTGCCGCCGGATAACGCGGCCGAGGCGGCGGTCGTTGAAGGGCTCGAAGTCATCCCCGTGAATAATCTGCGCGAGGCGGCGAGCTTCATCGCCGGCACCGCGCCCATCACGCCAACGCACGTGGACACGCAGGCATTGTTCGAACATCAAGCCAATGGCGAGTACGACCTCAGTGAAGTGAAGGGGCAGGAAACCGTGAAGCGCGCGCTGGAAATCGCTGCCGCGGGCGGGCACAATTTGATTCTCATCGGCCCGCCGGGCACGGGCAAAAGCATGATCGCCAAGCGGCTCGGCACCATCCTGCCGCCGCTCACTTTGGACGAAGCGCTCGAGACCACGCGCATCCACAGCGTCGCCGGATTGCTGGAGGCCAAGCAGGCGCTCGTCACGCAGCGGCCTTTCCGCGCGCCGCATCACACCGCGAGCGATGCGGGATTGCTCGGCGGCAACATCAACCCATCGCCCGGCGAAATTTCGTTGGCCCATCACGGCGTTTTGTTTTTGGACGAACTGCCGGAATTCCGCCGCAGCGTTTTGGAGACGATGCGGCAGCCATTGGAGGACGGCCACGTCACCATCAGCCGCGCCGCGGGCACGATGACGTTTCCCTCCGAATTTATGCTCGTCGCCGCGATGAACCCCACACCCGACGGCAAGATGCCCGCCGAAAGCCGCAGCAGCCCGCGCGAGATACAAAATTATCTCGGCCGCATTTCAGGCCCGCTGCTCGATCGCATTGATTTGCACGTGGAAGTGCCACCGGTGAAGTTTCGCGAAATGGATTCGCAATCCGGTGGCGAATCCAGCGCGACCATCCGCGAGCGCGTGCTCGAAGCCCGCCGCGCCCAATACCGCCGCTGGCGCGGCAAACCCAACTGCAACGCCCGGATGCAACCGCGCGACCTCCAAACACACTGCGCGCTCGACGATCCCACCCGCGATCTCCTCCGCGCCGCAATGGAAGAGCTCGACCTCAGCGCCCGCGCCTACGACCGCATCCTAAAAGTCGCACGCACGCTCGCCGACCTCGCCGGCACGAAGACGATCGGCGCTGAGCACGTTTCCGAAGCGATCCAATATCGCAGCCTCGACCGCCAAATTTGGACGTGAAATGGAGCCGGGGCCGGTGGCCCGGGCTACATTGACTCAGTCGATGGTCGGCCTCTTCGTTTCAATTAACGCTTTTGGTGGCGCGGTGTTACCTTTTCCACACAATGAATCTCGCAAACGTCCTCGGAACCATCGCGTTGGCCGCCGGCCTTTCGGGCTGTACGGGTCTTCAGCAATCGCAAACTTATTCGCCGCGCGAGGGCGATTTGGTTTTTCAGGCGCTGTCGTTGGAGGTGGATTTGGTGGTGGCCATCGAAGGGGTCACGGAATCGAATTACTCGCACGTGGGTGTGCTGCACAAACGCGCCGGGGCATGGACGGTGATCGAGGCCACGGGCGCGGGGGTGATTTATTCGCCGTTTGAAAAATGGAAATCGGTGAGCCGCGAGGGGCGGTGGGCGGTGTATCGCCTGAAGGCGACACATCAAAAGCATTTGCCAAATTTTTTGGCGAACCTCCATCCGCACGCGGGGAAGCCGTACGATTTTAAATACGAATTGGGGCAGGGAAATCTTTATTGCTCGGAACTGGTTTTTCACGCGTGGGAAAAAACGACCGGGCAAAAAATAGGCAAGCTGATCGCGCTGGGAGATTTGAATTGGAAACCTTATTTGGCGACCATTGAAAAATACAACGGCGGGCCAATGCCGCCGAATCAGAAAATAATCAGCCCAATCGAGCTTTCACGGGCAACGCAACTGGAGCGTGTTTACAATCACGGGCTCGACGATGAATGACTCCTCTGAAAACCGACCGGACGGGCGATCCTTGGTTGGTGGCCGTTCAGTAGCACCCGGCCCGTTGGCCCGAGCTACAACACCACTTCGGCGCACTCCATCCCGTGCGCTTCGGCGACGGCGGGGCAGGTGACTCGGCCGTTCATCACGTTGATGCCGCCGGGCAATTCGGGACGGGCGACGGCGGCTTCGGCAAGGCCTCGAGTAGCGATGAGATCCACATAGGGAAAGGTGACGTTGGTGAGCGCTTGCGTGGCGGTGCGGGCGTATGCGCCGGGCATATTCGCAACGCAATAATGGATGACACCTTCTTCGGTGTACACGGGGTCGTTGTGGGTGGTGGGCCGGCTGCTCTCGGCGCAGCCGCCCTGATCAATGGCGATATCGACCACCACACTGCCCGGCCGCATTGCGCGGAGCATTTCGCGCGTGATGAGCTTGGGCGCCTTGGCGCCGGGCACGAGCACGGCGCCGATAAGCAGATCCACGTGGGGAAGCAGTTCCATCAAATGCGCGTGGTCGGAATAAAGCGTATGGGCGGTATGCAACGTGATGTCCAGAAAACGCATCCGCTCGACGTCCACCTCGAGGATCGTGACATCCGCGCCAAGGCCGGTGGCCATTCGGGCGGCGTTGACGCCGCTGACGCCACCACCGAGCACCACTACTTTGCCCGGCAACACGCCCGGCACACCGCCGAGCAATGTGCCGCTGCCGGTAAAATGTTTGGCAAGATAATAGCCGCCGACGATGACGGACATGCGCCCGGCGATTTCGCTCATCGGCTCGAGCAACGGCAGGCGGCCATTGACTTCGATGGTTTCGTAGGCGATGGCGGTGCACTTGCTCGCGACAAGCGCCTGAGTCAGTTCCGGCACAGGGGCGAGGTGGAGATAGGTGAACAGGATTTGATCTTCGCGCAGCAGCCGGGTTTCCTCGGGCTGCGGTTCTTTGACTTTTACAATCAAATCCGCTTCGGCGTAGACGGCTTCGTGCGTGTCGCAAATTTCCGCGCCGGCCTGCGCGTAGTCGGAATCGGGATATCCGCTGCCCGCTCCCGCGCCGGATTCGACTACCACGCGATGGCCGCGTTGGGTGAGTTGGTACGCAGCAGAAGGCAGCAACCCGACACGGTGCTCTTCAGCCTTCACTTCACGGGGGACGCCGATAATCATTGGCGTAAGCTAACGGCAAAACGCACGGTGTCCAATGACGAATGTGTCCTAAAGTGATTCCTGTGAATCGTGCGAATCTGATGATGCGGTCGCGATCACAGTCCGTTTGCCGTGCGCGGCGCATTCGGCTTCCACATCGGCGCAGAGTTGGCTTTGGGAATACCACCGCGTCAGCCACAGACAACCGAGCGCCAGCGCGATGCCAGCCACCAAATCGATGCCGTAATGGTAGCGCAGAAACACCGTGGAAATCCACAACCCAACCACCGGCGCGAGCACCCACCAAAAATGGTTGCGCCGATGTTCCCAATCAAAGAGCAGCAAATACAGCGAAGCCGCCATATGAATGCTCGGAAAAACATCCACTCCATTCGTCCGCTGCGCGATGACGCTGCCGCCCACGTTGGTGAGCCAGCCGCCGGTGCGCGCGCCCATTTCCGCCACCGGCCCCGCCGCCGGCAGCAGCATATAGCCCACATAACCCAGCGCGTACAACGTGCAAAAGCCCACGAGACACACGCGGAATTTGTTCAGATTGGTGATAAAATAAAACAGCAACCCGCCCACGAGGTAGTAAAAGAAAAACAGGTAACATCCCATAAACAAATCCGTCACCCACGCCGCCGGCTGGGACGCCATCAGCGCACGCGGCAAGTCACCGAACAGCGCCACATCCCATTGACTCAACACGGCATCTTGATGCCAGGCAAGGTCGAGCCCGTGCGGGTTGTGCATCAACGGCACGGCGGTGGTCAGAGAAAAATATGAAAACGCGCTGACCGTCAAGGTGAACAGCATCCGCACGCGCCATCGATAAGGCGAAGGCCGCGCTTGGGTCCACGCCACAACCATCACCAACGAGAGAAGGTAGAACCCGTAGATGAATGTGCTGGAATGGGTGAAGCCAACTACTGCGCCGAGGCGCAACCACGCCGCACCAAGGAACAGTGCGAACACCACCTCGTGCGGCAGCACGTGCCAACGGTTTGGCAGTTTGACCGACCATTGCTGCGAGCCCACCCACTCGTTTTGTTTGTCGTGTGACGTAGCCATAGCACCACCGAAATTGGAACGGCTGGTTCGCCATCAATAGACCACAACTACACTCGAACCTCAAGCGAAACTTTCGCAAGCCAAACTTTATTCAAACGGGGGTTATCGGATTCCAGCCAGTCGTTCGGTCCAAATTTCATACAGCCGCGTGGTGGCCACCACGTCGCGCACGCAATATTCGGCAATGTCGCGGTAGCGGCCTTCGGCCATCAGATCGTTGACGTCCATCCCCGTGACGCCTTCGGCTTTGGGTGAATCGATACCGAATGCTTTGCAGTAAAAATCGAGGTTGAAGCGCCGCGCCGCACCCGTCCAGCCGCTCACATTGTAAAAGGTAAATTGCTCGGCGAGATCGCAATGCGGTTCCACTTGGAAACGGTAGCCCAGCCAATCCTTGCGCGAGATGGGCACGTTGAGCACGGCGGAGCGGAGGTAAAGAAAAGGCACATCAAAGGAGCGGCCGTTGAAGGTGCAAATCTTGTCATACTTGGCGGCGAGTTTCCAAAATTGATCGAGCAACTCTGATTCATCCATACACGCCACGTACTCCACCGGTCCTTCGCTCGGCTCCTCGAAGTCATCGGAAAGGTAAAGCACCTTGCCCCGGCCACTGTCCGCGTTCATCAGGCAAATGCAAACGCACTGAGCAGTGAAAGGCCAAAGATTGAATTGCTGGCCGATTTCCTCACGTTTTAGGGCTTTTTCGGCCTCATCACGCAGGCGTTCGGCGGGGCGAAAGAGATATTCAAGGCGGCCCTCATCCAATTCTTCGCGAGGCAGGGCAGAGGTTTCGATATCAAAAACAAGGCAGGACATACGGACAAGGTGAGACAGCCCCGCTGATTTGGCAATGCACAAAAAAAGATGGCGGACTCGCGTCCGCCATCGTGTGGAAATAGTTCTCGGTCGAAGGAGACTACTTCTTTTTAGCTTTTTTCTTAGCCGCCTTTTTCTTCGCTGGCTTTTTCTTAGCCGCCTTCTTCTTGGCCGGTTTTTTCTTAGCGGCCTTCTTCGCTGGCTTTTTCTTAGCCGCCTTCTTCTTGGCCGGTTTTTTCTTAGCGGCCTTCTTCGCTGGCTTTTTCTTAGCCGCCTTCTTCTTGGCCGGTTTTTTCTTAGCGGCCTTCTTCGCTGGCTTTTTCTTAGCCGCTTTTTTCTTAGCTGGCTTTTTCTTTTTGGCAGCTTTCTTCTTCGCCGGCTTCTTCTTTGCTGCCTTGTTCTTGGCAACTGTTTTCTTCACTGCTTTTTTCTTAGCTTTTTTCTTGGCCATGAAGTTTACCTCCTTCAGTGGTTATTGTAGGGAACCGCAAGCGATTCGGCTTTTCGTATACAATAGTTTCACCCTATTTGCATAGCATTTTTTTCAACAGATTGGAAAAAGTATTCACACGTTACGCACTGCACGCGCGCTAAAAAATTTCCCTTCGCCTATTTTTTTTTTTCAGTTAGCGTCAACGCGATGGCCGCGAAAACAAAACAGACGCCAATGATGGCGCAATACCATCGCTTGAAAAGCGATCTGCCTGAAGGCGCGGTGTTGTTGTTTCGGCTTGGAGATTTTTATGAAATGTTTTTCGACGACGCGAAAGTGTGCGCGGAAATTTTAAATATCACGCTCACCCAACGCGGCGCCACGCCGATGTGCGGCATCCCTCATCACGCGGCAGATAATTACATCGGCAAACTCCTCGCCGCCGGTCGCAAAGTGGCGATGTGCGAACAGACGGAAGAGGCGGTTCCCGGCAAGTTGGTGAACCGCGAGGTGACACAAATTCTTAGCCCCGGAACGCACTTCGACGAGAAGATGCTCACGGCCGGGCGAAACAACTTTCTTGCCGCGCTCAGTCGTGAAGGCAAAGCCTTCGGGTTAGCGGTCATCGACCTGACCACCGGCGATTTTAAGGCCACGGAAATGGCCGGCACCGCCGCAGTTCAAGCAGAGCTGGAACGCCTGAAACCCTCGGAAATCGTGCATCCAGCGGGCGATTCGAGCCTCGCTGCCGCCATCGCCGTCAGCCGCGCGGTGGTGAATGAACACGAGGGTTGGGTCTTCGCCAGCGACTCGGCGGAGTACACGTTGCGCGATCATTTTGGCGTGCAATCGCTCGACGGATTTGGCCTCAAAAATCGCCCCGCCGCCACGGGTGCGGCCGGGGGCGCGTTGCATTATTTAGTGAACACGCTGCGCCGCGATGTGGCGCATTTGCGGCAGTTGAATTTTTATGAGGACCACGACTTTCTCACGCTCGATGCCACCACGCTTCGCAACCTGGAAATTCTCGAACCGCTCACACGCGATGCGCCAAGTGTCGCGTGTCTTTATCACGCCATCAACCAAACCGTAACGCCGATGGGTGCGCGGCGTTTGCGCGATTGGCTGACACAACCGCTCGCCAATGCAGACGCCATCCACGCGCGACAGCTCGCGGTGCAAACGTGGGTGGAAGACGGCCCGCGCTTGGAGCAACTCCGCAACCGACTGCGCGAAGTGCGCGACTTGGAACGCACGCTCACTCGGTTGTCGGTCGGCACCGGCAATGGCCGCGATTTATTGAACCTGCGTTTTGCGATCGAACAATTTCCCGGCTTACGTTCGCTCATTGATGAAGCGCACGGCGAAGCGGCCGAACTGGAATTGCACGATGCGGAGGATGTCCCGTTGCTCACGCAACTGGCCGCGCAGTTGACGGAGCTGCCGGAAGTGGTGGCGCTGATCGCAGGCGCGATTGTGGATGAGCCGCCGCTGGCTTTACGCGAAGGCGGCATCATTCGGGAAAAGTTCAGTGCGGAGTTGGACGAACTGCGCGGCGGCGCCAGCGAAGGCAAGGCATGGATCGCACAGTTGCAACAACGCGAATTGGAAAGCACCCGCATCCCTTCGTTGAAGGTGCGGTTCAATAATGTGTTTGGCTACTTCATTGAAGTCACCAAAACGCATCTCGACAAAGTGCCTGCGCATTACGTCCGCAAACAAACCGTCGCCAACGCCGAGCGGTACATCACCGATGAGCTCAAGCAGATGGAGGATAAAGTGCTCGGCGCGCAGGAACGCAGCGAGAAGCTGGAGTACGAGCTGTACCTCCAAGTGCGCGAGGCGGTGCTGGAGCATTTGCGCGCCATCCAAACCGCCGCTGCCGCGCTGGCGCAGCTCGATGTGCTGGCGGGTTTTGCCGAAACCGCCCGTTTACACGGCTATTGCCGGCCGCACGTCGGCAGCGAGGGCACGCTGGAAATCCGCGAAGGGCGGCATCCGGTGCTGGAGCAAACGCTGCTGGACGAGCGGTTTGTGCCGAATCGAACGGAATTGGGCGGGCATAGTGGGGAAAAACAGGTTGCGCTCATCACCGGCCCCAATATGGCGGGCAAGAGTACTTATATAAGGCAGGTAGCGTTGATCGCGTTGATCGCGCATACGGGCAGCTTCGTGCCGGCGGCGGAAGCGCGAGTGGATTTGCTGGACCGCATCTTTACACGCATCGGCGCCAGCGACAATCTCGCGCGCGGGCAATCGACATTTATGGTGGAAATGAGCGAGACGGCCAACATTCTGCATCACGCCACCGATCGCAGCCTTGTGATCCTCGACGAAATTGGGCGCGGAACAAGCACCTTCGATGGGCTTAGCCTAGCGTGGTCCATCGTCGAGCACCTCCATCAACAACTCGGCGCGAAGACGCTTTTTGCCACGCACTATCACGAACTCACCGAACTATCGCAACGCCTGCCGCGCGTGTTCAACCTCAACGTGGCGGTGAAAGAGTACAACGAACAAGTCGTTTTCCTGCGGCAGATTATCGACGGCGCGGCGGATCAAAGCTACGGCATTCAAGTCGCGCGCCTCGCCGGCGTGCCGCAACCGGTGCTTACGCGCGCCAAAGAAATCCTCGCCAACCTTGAAGAAACCGACCTCACCGCCGCGGGCGGCACCCAGGGAACGACCAATCCCAAAGCCGAACGCAAAAAACTCCGCGACCTCACGCCATCACCGCAATTGGATTTGTTTGAATAGCGTGATGGGAGAACAAAGCTCCCGGGCTCTTGCTATTTATTCCTCCGGCGTGGTTCGGTACACCACCAACACGCCAAAATCCGAGCCCTTCTTTTCATCGGCCACAGCCACATACTGCACGGGATGCACGCCGATGAGGTTGTCTTCCTCGAGGGAACTGAGAAATTTTGAAACCGTTTCGTCGAAGTTATCTTTTTTACCCTTCACACAATCACCGTGCAAAATGGTTTTCACGCACAACCGATGGGCGGACATCGCCTCGCGTTCGAGCGATGCCATTTTGCTGCCGTGAAACCCCATCACAATTTCCTGCGGCGCAACCTTTGGCGACGGTGGCGCAGCGGGAGATGCAGCAGCTCCGGAGGGCGGCGCGGCAGTTGGCGTAGCAGCGGGGTTGCCTTGCGGCGGCGGCGCGGGTGCGGCACCTCCCACAGGCGGCGCGGCGAGCGCGGCAGCGGTGGCCTGCAAAGCCTCGGCTTCTTCAGCCGTGGGAAATAAAATGACCTGACCACAATTCTCAAGTGGGCAAGGGTATTCGCCTGCGTAACCGGTGTTCACCTGTGAAAGTTGTTCGGCGTCGATTTCAATCTCGCCCTTGCAGTGGGGGCAGTTGAACTTGAACATCCCGTTGGCGAAGCTGGGGTTTTCGTGTTTCATAGTCGGCCAATCACTTCGCCCACGCTAAATCACGCATCCGCTGGAGGCCAGCTTTTATGTCCTACTTCACGCGCCGGACTTTGGCGCCGAGTTTTTTCAGCTTGGCGTCCATGCGCTCGTAGCCGCGGTCGAGATGGTAAATGCGGTTGATGCGTGTGGTGCCTTTGGCCACCATCCCGGCAATGACGAGCGCGGCGCTCGCACGCAAATCGCTGGCCATTAGTTCCGCGCCGGAAAGCTTTTGCACGCCGTGCACAATGGCGCTCGGGCCTTCGATGGAAATCTCCGCGCCAAGCCGTTCCAATTCCTGCACGTGCGTGAAGCGGCTTTCGAAAATGCGTTCGGTGATAATGCTGATGCCGGGGGTTTGCGTCATAAACGCCATCATCTGCGCCTGCACATCGGTCGGAAAACCGGGGTGGGGCAGGGTGGTAATGTGAACACTGTGCAGGCCGCGCCCGCGTTTGAAGGTGAGTTTTCCTTTGGATTGCTCAACCTTCACTCCGCTCTCGCGGAGTTTTTCAATGACGGCTTTCATATGCTCGGGCCGCGCGCCTTTGAGAGTCACTTCGCCTTTCGTCGCCACGCCGGCGATGGCGTACGTGGCGGCCTCGATACGGTCGGGGATGACTTCGTGCTCCGCACCACCCAGTTCTTTAACGCCTGTGATGGTAAGTGTGGGCGAACCGAGCCCCTGGATTTGCGCGCCGATGCTGTTGAGAAACTTGCCGAGGTCGACCACCTCCGGCTCGCACGCGGCGTGTTCGATGACCGTGATGCCTTCAGCCAAAGTGGCGGCCATCATTGCGTTGGCCGTGCCAAGCACCGTGGGCCCCGCGCGACCGCCGAGGAACATTTCGCCGCCAACAAGCTTGCGTGCTTTGGCGATGATGTAGCCGTTTTCGATTTCCACTTTGGCGCCGAGCGCTTCCATCGCCTTGCGGTGAAGATCCACGGGGCGCGTGCCGATGAGGCAACCGCCCGGCAACGACACGGTGGCTTTTTTCAAACGCGCCAGCAACGGCCCGAGCACGCAAAGCGAACCGCGCATTTTACGCACCAAATCGTAATCGACGAAGTCGCGCACTTTTTCGGCGCGCACGGTGACGGTGTCTCCATCGATTTTAGTTTTTGCGCCGAGGCTTTCCAAAATCTGGCACATCGTTTTCACGTCGGCCAAATCCGGCACGCGGCGAAGAACGCACGTCTCGCGCGTCAGCAGCGTGGCGGCAAGGATCGGCAACACGGCGTTTTTTGCGCCACTGATTTCCACCTCGCCGTGCAGCGGGGCGCCTCCTTTGATTTCTAAACTATCCATTCAGGGGGAAACTCCTCGCCCGCATTGTTCACGGATTAGCGGGAGAGGCAATCACCATCCGCAAAACGTTATTCAGGTCGGGCAACAAATCGCATTCGCCCCAGCCGGCTTCGGCGAGCAACGCGGCCACCGGCTCGGCCTGGCCATCGCCCACCTCAAGCATCAATCGGCCGGCCGGCTTCAGGCGCGGCAGGACTAGCTTTGCCAGCACACGGTAAAATTCCAGCCCATCCGCGCCGCCATCCAGCGCCAGCGCGGGGTCGTGCTCTCGCACTTCCGTTTGCAACGAGGGTAAATCGCCGGTGGGAATGTACGGCGGATTAGACAGCACCAAATCAAACGCCTCATCGCCGGGTAATCCCTCGCGGCCATCGCCTTCGTGAAACTCAATGTGCCCTGCCACGCCGTGGCGCTCCGCATTCGCGCGAGCCACCGCCAGCGCTGATGGGGAAACATCCAGCGCCATCACCCGCGCATCCGGGCAATGCGCGGCCACCACAATGGCGAGGCAACCGCTGCCCGTGCCGAAATCCAAAACCACGGGAGCAGGCAATCCGCTGGCAAATCCCCACGCTTGTTCGGCCAGTAATTCCGTTTCCGGACGCGGCACGAGCACTCGCCCGTTCACCTCCATTTCCAATCCACAAAAAACCGCCGTGCCCAACAGATGCTGCAACGGAATGCGCTCGCCGCGTTGGACGATCAACAAATCCCATTCGACCTGCTGAGCATCGGTCAATAATTTCGAATGACCTAATGCCAGCTCCGCCCGCGGGCAGTCCAAAATATGCGCCAGCAGCCACTCGGCATCCACGCGCGGCGAGTCCACACCTGCGGCGGCCAGTGTAACAGTAGCGGTTTGCAATGCCTCAGCGACGGTCATGGCGTATGCTTGAAAAATCACTGAAGCGGCGCAAGCCCAAAACCGTCCAATCCTTGCTTGGGGCTTGAATAATCGGCCTTGAGCGGTTACCTTGCCGCCATGAGGAGTGATACACGTTTTTCCATTTTGATGCTGAGCGCCGTAACCGTTATTGCGTTTGCCCAAGATCCGCCCAAGCCAACGCCGGTCCCCGTTCCGGTGGAGCCCGCCAAATCGCCGGCACCAGCGGTCAACCCTACCCCTGCGGCCACCCCCGCTGCGCCCACCGGTGCGCAATCGCGATATTATGCCGAACAATTTCGGCGGTTGCGCGGCGAGATTGAAGAGCTGAAGGGTGCCCACGCGTTGCAACAGCAACAGACCGATAAATTAAAAATTCAAATCAGGAATCTGAAGAACGAAAATCAAATGCTCACCCGCAAACTCGCCGGTAATTTTGCCACAGCTGACGAGGTGAAGGCGCTTCAGTCTGCGTTAAAAGAATTGGATGCCAATCGGCTTCAGGATCGCGCCATCGTTCAAAAAGCCCTCGCCGACCTTGGTAAACTCATTGCGAAAGTCGCCGAGCAAAAAGTCGCGCCCGTGGAGCCGAATCCGCGCGTCGTGGCAAAGAATTTTAAGTTCAACACGCACAAGGTGGAGACGGGTGAATTTCTCAGCAACATCATTGTCGCTTACAATACGGCATACAAAGAAGAGGGCCTCGGCACTGTGACTCAAAGCCAAGTGCTCAAGGCCAACCCCGGCCTCGATCCCAACCGATTGCTGGTCGGCCAAAAAATCAAGATCCCGCTTCCCGGGGAAATTAAATAGGTGAAGCTCATCCGCCGCATTCACCTGTTTCTCGGCTGTTTTTTCACGCCGCTGTTGTTGCTGTATTTGCTGTCGGGTTTTTATTTTATACTGAAGCCCGCGCGACAAAAAGATGACGGTGAGGCGCAGACGTTTCTGCAAAAAATCTGGTGGGTGCACACCGCGCAGGAATACCCGCGCACCACCGCACCGCTGGATCTCGAAGCTGAAAACCAGCCGCGCACGATCACCGATTGGGAAGCGGACACGCGGGCGTTCAAAATTCTGGTTTACATTATGGTCATCGGTGCCGTGGCCACGATGGCGCTGGGCATCGTGCTGGCCATCCGCAGCAGCAAAGACAAACGACCCATTTACATTTCGCTGGCGTTGGGGGTGCTATTGCCCGTTGTCATTTTGTGGGTCAGCCAGAAAATGGTCTCCAAGCCTAATCCGTTTCATCCGGACACCCCGCTGGATTCGCCCGTGCCGGGTATCCCAAGCGAGAGCGAAACCAACTCAATGTTCCCGCCCAACGGGATTGAGGGAGAAGGTGGTGGTGGCATCGGCGGCTCCATTGCGCCGCCTGCAAAAAAAGAAGATTAGCCGAAAGCCGCGGATCAATGGTCGCGTGAAAAATTGGCCGCCACTTCGGCAACGCCTTTGGCCAAATCTTGCCAATCATCCGCCGTCGTTTCCCAGCCGCTACTGAAACGCACCACGCGATCGGTGTCCGCTGCCGCCAATCCCATCGCCGTGAGCACGTGGCTCGGGGCTTCCTTGCCGCTGGCGCAGGCGCTGCCGGTGGACACTGCAAAGCCCGCCTTGTCCAGCTTCACCACCCAGCGCGCCCGGCAATCGCCCGGCAATAGCGCGGATACCGTGTTCCAAAGACGCCCTTCACCCGCGCCTAAAACCCGAGCATCGCCAAGGCTCGCCACAAATGCATTCCGCCAAGCTTCCCTCTCAATAATCGTGTCCTCCGCCAAAGCAGTTTCGCGCTCGGTCAGCGCCGCCATCATCGAGAGCACGCCGGCGACATTCTCCGTGCCCGCACGCCGCCCTTCCTCCTGCGGCCCGCCGACCAATTGCGGCCGCACCGCACCCGCCGACGGGCACTTCAAAAAACCCACACCCATCGGGCCGCCGAACTTGTGCGCGCACCCACTCACAAAATCGCATTCACCCAAACCCGCCGATGGCAATTTGCCAATCCATTGCGCCGCATCGCAAAAAAACGGAATGCCGTATTCCGCGCAAAGCTCCCGCGCTTCACGCCATGGCTGCAGCACGCCGGTTTCATTATTCGCCGCCATCATCGCGATGAGCCCGGGCCGCTGCTTCACCAATCGTTCGCGCAACGCTTCCAAATCCAAAACGCCGGATTCTGTCACCGACAGCGTTTTCAACCGGCCGTCAAATTGTAATTTCGCGGCCTCCAACACACACGGATGCTCAATTGCTGAAACCCAAACCTCAGCCTCCACCCCCAGCGTTTCCGCAAAATGATGCATCACCAAATTGGCGGATTCCGTTGCGCCCGAAGTCCAAACAAGATCCATCGCCCTACACCCCAAAAAATTCGCCAACGCCTCCCGCGCATCCGCCAACGCTTTCTCCGCCCGCGCCCCCAACCGATGCGGGCTGGAAGGGTTCCCGATAAACCGCCTACTCGCCTCCAGCCACGCCTCACGCGCGGCCGCGCTCAGTGGCGTAGTAGCATTATGGTCGAAGATAATCATACGGACGGACAGGATACGTACCGACTGTTGGCATTCGAGCCTTTTGTGGCTTGCCTCGACCGTTGGTTTCGGAAACCTTCACGGCACCGATGGCTCCGGAAAACAAAACTCTGCTGTTCAAGCGCGTCCATTTTGCAACGCGTTTGCCGGTGGACTGTGTTTACAGCCCATCGCATTTCTGGGCGCGGGAAACGGGTGAGGGCGTGTGGCGCGTGGGATTTACAAAATTTGCCACGCGGATGCTCGGTGAAATGGTGGACCACGGTTTCGAGGTGAAGGCCGGTGCGCCGATTGAGCCGGGGCAAATTCTTGGATGGGTCGAGGGCTTCAAGGCGATCTCGGATGTGTATGGATTTTGCGCGGGGGAATTGATTGGCACCAACCCCGCGCTGCAAACCAACATCGCGCTCATTAACAAAAAGCCTTACGCCAACGGCTGGCTTTATGAGGCACGCGGCACGCTCGATAACAAATGCGTGGACGCCGAGGGCTACGCCGCTATCCTCAACCAAACCAT
Source organism: Limisphaerales bacterium (assembly GCA_014382585.1). NCBI lineage: Bacteria > Pseudomonadati > Verrucomicrobiota > Verrucomicrobiia > Limisphaerales > Limisphaerales bacterium. The sequence goes on from JACNJL010000015.1 coordinate 17,738, forward strand.
CGACAAAATGCTCGAGCAACAAAAGGCAGGCGAATGAGCCGCGCGCGCTACATTATGATTGGCGGATTCCTCGGTGCGGGGAAAACCACCAGCGTGGCTGCGCTGGCGCAGCATTTAACTGACGCCAGCCGCACCGTCGGCCTCATCACCAATGACCAAGGCCGCGAGCTGGTCGATACCGCGATGCTGCGTGCGAAGGGGTTTGCGACAGAGGAAATTCCCGGCGGCTGTTTTTGTTGCCGGTTCAATTCACTCGTCGATGCCGCCGCCAAACTCACCGAAAGCACCCGGCCGGATGTATTCATCGCCGAACCCGTCGGCAGTTGCACCGATTTAGTGGCCACGGTCACTTATCCGTTGAGCCGAATTTATGGTGATGAATTCAGCATCGCGCCGTTGAGCGTTTTGGTGGACCCCATCCGCGCCTCGCGTATTTTCGGCCTCAATCGTTTCAAAGAAGGTGGCCAGTTTTCTGAAAAGGTCATTTACATTTACCGCAAACAACTCGAGGAAGCCGACCTCATCGTCATCAACAAAACCGATCTGCTCGAGCCGGACACACTCGTTGCGCTCACCAAAAAACTCACCGAAGAATTCCCCAACGCCGAAGTCCTTCACATCTCCGCCCGCACTGGCGAGGGCTTGGAGGAATGGTTCGCCCGCATCACCGACGCCGAGCAAATTGCCCGCGCCGTGATGGAAGTGGACTACGAACGCTACGCCGAAGGCGAAGCTCTGCTCGGCTGGCTCAACGCCACCGTGCAGCTCCGCGCGACCGACTCCTTCGAAGCCCAGTCCGTGCTGCAACAATTCGCGGCGGACATCCAAAGGCAACTCAGCAAAGCCTCAGCCGAAATCGCCCACCTCAAAATGACCCTCAGCCCCGATGCGAGCCTCGATGGCCAAGTCGCCATCATCAACCTCGTCCGCAATGATTTCGTCCCCGAACTCTCCGCTGACCTCGATGCCCCCATCGACAGCGCCCAACTCATCATCAACCTCCGCGCCGAAGCCGACCCCAACACACTAAAAGCCGCTGTCGAAACCGCCCTCACCAACGCCCCAAAAACCCTCACCGCCACCCTCGACCATCTCGAACACTTCCGCCCCGGCAAACCCGAACCCACGCATCGCATCACCGACCTCACCTGACTTCCGCATTGGCAAAACCGCGACACCCCCGTACCCTCCCCGCATTCATGGCTGACAAACCGCGTATTCTTTTCTGCCATTGCAACTACGCTCAAGTGGTGCCGGATGAGGTGAAAACCGGAGTACTGCAGTCGCTTTGCAAATCGGGGCAAGCCTTCGAGGCGGTGGCGGATTTGTGCGAGATGGCGGCGCGGCGTGATCCCGCGCTAAAGCGATTGGCGGCCGGGGATGAGCCGGTGAAAATTGCAGCGTGTTATCCGCGCGCCGTGAAATGGCTTTTCGGCGGTTGCCAGGCACCCCTGAATGCCGGACGCACGGAGGTGGTAAATATGCGCGAACTGTCCGTCGAAGACGCAGCGGCCGCGATGCTCGATGAAACGGTGACGCCGAATTTGCCTGAAGATGGCTCGGTGGCGGCGGTGGAAGGTGAGAAAAAAATTTAACGATGGCGATTGCTGACGAAACCACTTTGCGCATCGTCCTTTATGAGGGCGAGGGTGCGGCGACTTTGGATGCGGCGGAACGTGGCTCGACATTGACGGCGTTGTTAGGGAAGGGCTATGCGGTCACTTGCGCGGGCGAGGGCGCGGTGGCGCCGGCGGATGACAGCGCGCTGTTGGTGCTCGGGCGTTTTGAAAATGGCCAGGCACCGGAGGCGGAGGATGCCAACGGTAATGTTGCGATCCGGTTTCGCGATATTGATGGGCTCGACTCGGAAGGCATCACGGCGTTGGTGGAGACGGAACGCGCGTCCTCCAATGCCGCGCAGCACGGCGAGTGGAAGCCTTGGTTTCCGGTCATCGATTACGACCGCTGCACCAACTGCATGCAGTGTCTTTCGTTTTGTTTGTTCGATGTGTACGGCGTGGATGATGAGCAGGAAATCCAGGTACAGAACAACGACAACTGCAAAACCAACTGCCCCGCCTGCAGCCGCGTGTGCCCCGAGGCGGCCATCATGTTTCCGAAATACAAAAGCGGCCCCATCAATGGCGATGTGGTGAGCGATGGCGAACTCAATCGCGAGAAGATGAAAATCGACATCTCGGCGCTGCTTGGCGGGGATGTGTATCAAATGCTCCGCGACCGAAGCCAACGCTCGCGCAGTCGCTTCTCAAAGGAACGCAGCTCGGACAAAGCGCTCGGTGAACGCACCAAATGCCTCACCAAACTCGCCGCCGAAGCCGACATCGACATCCCGCTCGAAGTTTTGCAAAGCCTCCCCAGTGCCGATGAGATCGCCCAGAAATCCGCCGCCGCCAATGCTAAGGCGCAAGCGGTGCTTGATGCGCGGGAGTCTGGTTAACTTCCTTGAAACATTCCGCTCGCATTGGCGTCTCACATTCGCGAAACTGCAGCACGCACAACGCCGCCGGTTTCGCCGGCATTTATTTGCATGACCACCGCCAGCGCGCCATTGAAAATTCCTCGAGTCGTTCCGCAGCGAAAGCCGCGGACGCCGCGCGAGAATATCCCCCAAACCCGCGAGGAACGCGAAACCATCCTGCGCGAGGTGCGGCATTATGTGGCCGAGCAAACCCTCGTGCCACCGGTGCCGATGAACGACCTCAAAGTGCACGCGGACGAATTGGTCGCCGCGCTCGGCACCAAGGAAATTTACCGCGACTACATCGGCATCCTCATCAACAACGAACTCTGGCGCGAAACGCTCGCCGCCGTGCCCTTCGAACGCCGCCTGTTGATGGTTCCCAAATGCCTCCGCGTGGAAGCCAAGTGCCCCGCGCCTTTTGATGAGTTTGGGTTGCTTTGCAAAAGCTGCGGACTGTGCAGCATTCAGGATTTGGAATACGAGGCGGAGAAGCTCGGCTACGCGGCGCTCGTCGCCGAGGGCAGCGCAATCGTGATGAGCCTCATTCAAACCGGCAAGATTGACGCCATCGTCGGCGTGGCGTGCATCCCCGTGCTCGAGCGCGCGTTCCCGTACATGGAAGCGGCGGCCGTGCCGGGCGTGGCCATTCCGTTGCTGCAGGATGATTGCATCGACACCGCAGTCGATGAGGATTGGATTTGGGATTACATTTACCTCACCAGCGACGACCAAACGCGCCGGTTGGATTTGAGCGGGCTGCACGACGAAGTGGAAACGTGGTTCACACCCGAATCGCTCGCCGCCATTATGGGCGAGAGCGAAGGCGAAACCGAAGCCATCGGCCGCGCTTGGCTCGCGCGCGCCGGCAAACGCTGGCGGCCTTTCCTCAGCGTGGCGGCGTATCAAGCACTGCGCGATGATGCCACGGAATCCGTTTCCGATGACCTCAAAAAAATCGCCATTGCCGTCGAGTGTTTCCACAAAGCCTCGCTCATCCACGACGACATCGAGGATGAAGACGCCGAACGTTACGGCGAAAAAACATTGCACGAAGAATACGGCCTCGCCGTGGCGCTCAACGTCGGCGATTTACTCATCGGCGAAGGCTACCGCCTCATCGGTGAAACGAAACTTTCCGCCGAACAACGCGCCGCGATGCTGCAAGTAGCCGCCAACGGCCAGCGCCATCTCTGCCGCGGCCAAGGCGCCGAACTGGTTTGGCAGCGCAATCCCGAGCCGCTCAAGTCCGTGCAGGTGCTCGAAATTTTCCGCCAAAAAACTGCGCCCGCATTTGAGGTTGCCCTCCGGCTCGGCTCCATTGCCGCCGACCTCGGCAAGTACGGGGAAGTTTCCGAAGTGCTCGGCGAGTACAGCAAAAACCTCGGCATCGCCTATCAAATCCGTGACGACCTCTCCGACCTCGGCGAGTCCGGCGACACCAACGACCTCGCCAGCCTGCGCCCCACACTGCTGCTCGCCGTCGCGCACGAAAAAGCCAAGGGCGAGCAAAAGGCGCAGCTCGCTGAAGTGTGGCGGCGGCAGTTGCCCGAGGGCGTCACCTTCGCGCAAATCGAGCAATGGTACCTCGACCTCAAAGCCGTGAAACGCGCCGAGGATTTGCAGCTCACTTACAAAGAACTGGCCATCCGTTCACTGACCGATCTGGAAAACGCCAACCTCAAAGGCCTTCTCCGCCGAGTGATCGGCAAAATTTTCAACGACACCGTCGTCAAAGGCTGGTGCAGCGAAGTCCAGGAAATCAGCGAACTGGAAAAAGTCCGCGCCCAAAACAGCAATGGCACGGCGACTGTGAGTCCCTGAGGGGCTTGCCAAAATCCCCGGATTGCTTTACATTTTCAATATGAAGGCAGACCCCGTTGAAACCCCTTCCAAACCGGGGCCAGCAAAAATCGATAAAGCCAATGTGTGTACGGCGAAGAAGAAGGTCTTCGGCGAGCACGCCGACCTCATAAAGAAGCTCGCCAAGTAATGGACGAAGCTGAATCGGCGGAGACCTTGCGTAAACTTTTTGCATGAGCCTCCGCCTCGAAATGCTGCAAGTGGCGCGTGTGGCGCCCAAGGTGCTCGGCGACGCCGCCGAACTCGTCCGCACCTTTCTCGCTTCCCAACAAAATCCGGATGGCGGGTTTCGTGATCGCGATGGCGAAAGCGATCTCTACTACACCGTGTTCGGCCTGGACGCTCTGGCGGTGTTTCAGGCCGAGCCGAACATGGCCGCTGTCGAACAATTCCTCCTCACCCACGGCGAAGGCGATGGCCTTGATCTGGTGCACCTCAGTTGCCTCACGCGCTGTTGGGGCTCACTTGGAAAAGACCGCATGCCGAAAGGCTTGCGCGCGGCACTACTCAAACGACTCGAAGCCTTCCGCAAACCGTGTGGCGGTTGGGACAATAATCTGAAACGCGAATACGGCACCGCGTACGGTTCCTTTCTTGCCCTCGGGGCGTATCAGGACATGGGCAAGCTGCCGCCCAAGCCGCTGCGCATTTTGCAGAGCCTCAAAAAACTGGAGACGCCCGATCAAGCCTGGAACAATCATCCCAACCTCCCGGTCGGCTCCACCAACCCCACCGCCGGCGCCGTCGTACTGCTGAACAATTTGCACCTGCCCATCAACGCCGAGGTCGGCCAATGGCTGCGCGCGCGACTGCATCCGCAAGGCGGCTTCGTTGCCGTGCCCGGTGCTCCCATGCCTGACCTCCTCTCCACCGCTACCGCCCTCCACGCGCTGGCCGCGTTAGACGTGCGCCTCACCGAAGACGAAACCGAACGCTGCTTGGATTTTGTGGACACCCTCTGGAATGCCACCGGCGGTTTCCACGGCCATTGGTCGGATGACTTTCTCGATTGCGAATATACCTTCTACGGATTGCTCGCGCTGGGGCATTTGAAAATGAACGGGTGAACTGGATTCGATGTTCATTTTCCCACGGAGACACAGAGGCCACAGGGATTGATTTGATCTGTGCTCCCCGTGTTTCTGGGTTTATTTATTTTGGACTGCTCGGGCCAACAGCGCCACTCCGATGGTGATCCCGCAGCCAATCACCGTGTACCACGGCCAATGGATGGCGTCTTTCAATCCGTACTTGATGGCGATCATCGCGATTAACGAAACGGCCATTCCGAGAATGACAGGCGTGCCGTTGCCTTTCTTAATAGTGAGTGCCAGCAGCACACCGCCGAGCAGACCGCCGCTGGCGAGGCCGACGAGGCTGAAGGCGGCGTCCATTACCGATTCCACTTCTCGGCTGGCGAAGGCCACCACAATGAGCATTGCCCCCCAAAACAGCGTGGTCCAACGGCTAAGTTTCAGTTTATGCCCGTCGCTGCTTTCTTTTTTGGCGAAGCCAAGATCCATCACGGTGACCGATGACAAGGCGCTCAGCGCCGAGCTCACTGACGACATTGCGGCGGCTAAGATGCCGACGAGCAGGAGTCCTTTCACGCCCACCGGCGCTTGGGCGAGCATAAAGATGGGAAACACAAAATCGGTTTGTTTTTTGCCAAATGAATTTTCCGGGATGTCAATGGGAATGGGCGTTTGCTGATAGAGCACCCAAAGCAACACGCCGACCATCAGGAAAAGCAGCATCATCGGCAGAATCACCACGGCACAAAACACCAGCGCCTTGCGGCCATCGGCGATGGAACGGCACGCGAGCACGCGCTGTGCCACAAGTTGATCCACGCCGTGCGTGAACAGCACAAACACGCCCGCGCCGAGAACCCCCATCCAAAGATTAAACGGCGCAGCGAGCGCGAATTGCGTGTTGAGCCACTCCAGTTTGCCTTCGGCACGCGCGGTTACAATCGCACTACCCCAACCACCGTCAATGAGCGTTGGAATATAAAACAGCGCGAACAATCCGCCGGCCACAAACAAAATAAACTGCGCCGCATCGGTCCACACCACGGCTTTTAATCCACCCACAAACGTGTACACGAGCGACAAGCCGACAAAGAGCAGGATGGCCGGCAGCACCGGCCAATCGAGCATCAGCTGCAAGGGGATGCACGTGACAAACACGCGCACGCCCGCGGCGAGCGTGCCGACAATGAGAAACATAACCGCCGCCGTCTTGTGCGCGCCGCTGCCGAAGGCGTTGCCGATGAGCGCGTAAGGCGAATAAATTTCTTTTTTGAAATACAACGGCACCATCACCACCGCCAACACGATGCGGCCGATCACGTAGCCGATCACGATTTGGATGAACATCAAATTGCCGCCATACGCCATCGCAGGCACACCGATGAATGTCAGTGCGCTCGTCTCGGTGGCCACAATGGAAAATGCCACGGCCCACCAAGGCAGCTCGCGTCCGCCGAGGAAATAGTCGCGCGTGGTTTTCTGCCCGCGCCCCAACCAAATGCCCAGCACAATGATGCCGATGAGATAAACAAAAATGACCGCCCAATCGATTGATGAAATCTGCGACGCGCCGGCTAACATCGGGGCATTGTCCGGAGGCAGCGGGCTAGGGCAACCAAATCCAATTCACAGGTTGCAAAACGATAAGATTCAGGGTTGACGCTTGGCCGCTTGGGGCTATCCTTCGAAACACCAATTGGGCAACACAAACAAAAGGTATTTTATGAGTAACAAAAATCTATCCCCCAAGGTCGGCGAAACCCGGCGCAAATTCCTCAAAACGACCGGCACAGTGGCCGCCGCGGCCGCCGCGTTAAAGGTGCCGGTGTACGCGGGCAACAAAGCGCCCTCAGCCAATGTCAAGGGCGCGAATGAAAAAATCGTGGTTGGCTATGTCGGCGTCGGCGGGCGCGGGTTCGGTGCACACGTGCGCCAAATGCGCCAACACGCCGAGGGCAACAATATCGCACAAGCGGCGATGTGCGACGTGTCCAAGCACCGCGCCAATGCGGCGAAGGATTTTGTCACCAAAAGTTCCAAAGACACTGTGGAAGCATACACCGATTACCGCAAAGTGATCGAGCGCAAGGACATCGACGCGGTAGTGTGCGCCACGGTGGATCACTGGCACACGCGCATTTGCATCGAGGCGATGGAGAGCGGCAAAGATATTTATGTTGAGAAACCAATGACGCGTTATCTCGGCGAAGCGTTTAAATTGTACGACGCCGTGAAGCGCACCAAACGCAAGGTGCAAGTCGGCTCGCAGATCACCAGTTGCGGCAACTTCGCCAAAGCCGCCGAGCTCATTGCCCAGGGTAAGATGGGCCCGCTCGTGCTCGCGCAAGGGTCGTACATGCGCAACAACCCCAAGGGCGAATGGAACTACCGCCTGCAACCGTGGGCCACCAAGGGCGACATCCAATGGACCACCGAGAAAGGCAAGATCGGCTGGCTGCGTGAAGACATGAAACAAATCGGGTTCAACGCCGACCATTATTTCCGCTGGCGCAAATACCTTCCGTACTGCGCCGGATTATTGGGTGATCTCATTCCGCATCGCCTCTTCCCGCTGATGCGCGCCACCGGCAAACCGGAATTCCCGAGCCGCGTCGTCTGCCTCGGCACCCGCAAGATCACGCCGGACCGCGACGTGAGCGACAACACGCAAGTGCTCGCCGAGTTCCCGAACGGAATGACGCTGATCGTCACCAGCTCGTCGGTCAATGAACAGGGCCTCAATGAAACCATCCGCGGCCAATACGGCACGATGTATCTCAGCACCAACGGCAGCAGCCTCGAGTACAAACCCGAGCGCCCCTTTGCTGAGGAGTTTGATCCCGAAAGCTTCACCAACCTCGCCCCCAGCGGCAACACCACCCCGCAGCACCACAAAAACTGGCTCGACTGCATCCGCAACGGCGGCGAACCGGTGGCTGGAATCGACCTCGCCATCAAAGTGCAAACCGTGATTTCCCTCGCGGAAATCGCCGATCGACGCGGCACGATGGCGCATTTCGATCCCAAAACCCGCAAGATCACCGACGGCACCGGCCGCGAGATCAAAGCCTACGATTACGCCGAGGAAGCCAAGCTCGACCAAGGTCCGTACGGCCCCATCAAAGAAATCGGCGGCTGAGGCCATTGAAAATTCACGGGCTCCGCGGGCGACCGCGGAGCCTTTTTTTATGAACCGCCAAAACACAAAGACGCCAAGTTTTTGAGAGGGGCGCCGACAGTGCGATGACTCCAAACGAAACCATCACCGTTGCCGCCGAGGCGATGGCCACTCGCTTTGAGGTCGCCTTGCACGGTGCGCCCGAAGCCACATTGCGCGCGGCGGCAGAAGAAGCTCTGGCGGAAATCACACGGCTCGAGGCGATGCTCAGCCTCTACCGGCCCACCAGCGAAATCGCCCACCTCAATCAACGTGCCGCGTACGAGCCGGTGCGTGTGTCCGCCGAAGTCTTCGCATTGCTCGAACGCTGCGTGGAATTAAACCAACAAACCCAAGGCGCATTCGACATCACCCTCGCGCCATTGATGCGGTGCTGGCGGTTTATGAATGACACCGGCGCGGTGCCCACCGACGATGCGATCGCCGAGGCGCTCGCTTGCACTGGAATGCAACGCCTCCAACTCAACCCCGATGACACCACCGTGCAATTTACGTGCGAAGGCGTGATGCTCGACTTGGGCTCCATCGGCAAAGGCTACGCGCTCGAACAAGCCGCCGCGTGGTTGCGTGAAAATGAATTTGAAAATTTTCTCATTCACGGCGGCACCAGCACCGTATGCGCACGCGGTGCCCAAGCCGATGACAGCCCGTGGCGTGTGGCGGTGGAAAACCCCGACGATAATCAACCTCCGCTGCACATCGTTGATTTGAAAAATGAATCGCTGTCCGTTTCTGGTATCGGCGGCAAATCATTCATCGATGCCGAAGGCATCGAGCAAGGCCACGTCATCAATCCCCGCACCGGCCGCCCCTCCCAAGCCGCACGCGTGGCCGCGGTGGTGTGCGAACCCGCCACCGAAAGCGACGCGTGGGCAACTGCGTTTTTGGTGGACCCGAAGTTGGAAGTGCCGGAGGGGATGCGGGTTTTGAGGTAGAGCGGTTTCTCCAAAACCGCCTTGGCGCGCTCGGAGAGCACGCCCTGCCTGTGAACGATCTTTAAAACGCCCCCTGTTGATAGGGGTCGAACGATCCAATCTTCCATTCGTCGATTAATTCATCGGGCAATTCCTTGAGGAAACGTGATGGGAGCTGGATCATATCCTCGCTGCTGCCGGCGGCGACGGTGCGGATGAGTGGATGGCACAGGTACAGCTCATCCTTTGCGCGGGTGATGGCGACGTAAAAGAGGCGGCGCTCTTCCTCCTCGCCGTCCAGAGAATCGAGCGAGCGATTGCTCGGGAACATTCCGTCGCACAGCATAATGACAAACACCACTTTGAACTCCAGCCCTTTGGCTTGGTGGATGGTGGTGAGGCGGAGCTTTTCGTCGTCCTCATTTTCAGAACGCTCCTGTTCGGCCTCCACGTTGGTGAGCAGTGCCAGCTCAGCCAGAAAATTTTCCAGCGATTCGTATTGGCGCGCAAACACACTGAGTTGCTCGATATCATCTCTTCGTTGCGGCGCTTTATCGTAATTCGCCTCCAGATAATCCGAATAGCCCGCCTCCAAAATCAATGAAATCATTTCGCCCGCATCACCGGCCACCGGTGGAGCTTCCAGCTGGGCGACCGTTGCGGAAAATTGTGCCCACGGCACTTTGGCTTTTTTGGGCACACCGGCGCAGAGCTGCACCGCCTCCGCCAACGGTCGGCTGCCCGCGTGTGTGGCCAGAAATTGGCCCCACAACTTCAGCGCCGTTTTGCCGCCCACGCCGGGCAGCATCAGCACGAGCCGCTTGAAGGCCTGTTCGTCGCGCGGATTGGCCAGCCATTTGAGGTAGGACGTCACGTCCTTGATGTGCGCTTGTTCAAAAAACCGCACGCCGCTGGTGATCGAAAATGGAATGTTGCGCCGCGTTAATTCCAGTTGCAATTCCAGCGCGTGAAAATGCGAACGATACAGCACTGCCATTTCATCGAGCTCGATGCCCTCCTCGCGCAGCTCCAGCGCGCGTTGGGCGATGAAGGCCGCTTGTTCGTCGGCGGCGCTGCACACCACTTTCGCGGGCTTCTCGCCCGAGTCACGACACGCGGCCAGTTCCTTGGCAAACTGCCGGGTGTTGGCGGCGATGGCCGCATTGGCGAGGTTCAGGATTTCCGGGGTGCTGCGGTAGTTCGTTTCGATTTTGTAGACTGCAGCGCCGGGATAACGCTTGGGGAATTCCATTATATTTGCGTAATTCGCACCGCGCCACGAGTAGATGCTTTGCGAATCATCGCCCACCACCATCACGTTTTTGTAACGCGCGCCGAGCAAGTCGATCAGCTCCGCCTGCAGCAAATTCGTGTCCTGATACTCATCCACGAGCACAAACTGAAACCGTTGCTGATACATGGTGCGCACGTCCTCGTGTTCCTTCATCAAGCGCAGCCACAGCACCAGCAAATCATCAAAATCCATCAATCCATTGGCGAGCTTTCGCTCGGTGTAACGGCCGAGCACATCAGTGATTTGCTCCGTCAACGGCTCGAACCACGGGTAGCGGTCCTCAATAATTTCGCTCACCGGCACTTGCTTGTTAATCGCCAGCGAGCCGATGTCGCCCACCACATCCGGCTTGGGAAAGCGCGTGGCCTTCACGTCGATCTCCGCCTCCACGATGCACGCGGTGACGAGCCCCTTGGCGTCCTCGCGATCTTGGATGGTAAACGACCGCGTGAACCCCAGCGCCTCCGCGTGCCGCCGCAACACGCGATGGCCGATGGAATGGAAGGTGCCGCCCCACAGCTCGCTCATATCGCGCCCAATCAAATCCGTCACGCGCCCCATCATTTCTTTGGCGGCTTTATTGGTGAACGTCAGCAGCAAAATGCGATCCGCCGGCACGCCTTGTTCCAGCAAATACGCCACGCGATAAGTGAGCGTGCGCGTCTTGCCTGAGCCCGCGCCGGCAATCACCAACGCCGGCCCCGGCAGGGCGGTCACCGCCGCGCGCTGCGATTCGTTCAGCTCCGCCTCGTAGTCGATGTGTAAATCAACCGAGTCGCGATAAGGCTGCAAAGTGTACTCCCGTGGCACGCGGGCTACGGTAAGGGCGGAAAGGCACTAGGGCGAGGGAAGAAGTTTTTAGTGAGTGGGGAATTGGGAGTAGAGTGCGGTTGGCGAGAATCGCAGGCCGCGCAATCGTCCCAGCGGGACGAATGAAAATAGCCCTCCGGGTCACAACCCACTAATCCCTACTCCCAATTCCCTACACCCAATTCCCCACTCACCCCTAATTTCCCTCTCGCGAATAACTTATCATCGCGCCGCCCCGTTCACTCACTATTCTTCGTGCAGGAGGAGGTTATGCCGGATTCGGGACATCACACATTCACACCGCGCTGCGTGCGTTTGGTTCGCTTTGCGGATTTGGAACTGCGCGATGCCGGCGGTGCCGTACAGGATTTGCCCACATCACGGGACTTTTTCGACTGCCTTTCCTATTTCCAAAACGAACGCACCGCCTACACCGGCCGCGCGCAGGCGGTGGATTTGCGCGGGCGCGTGACGGCCGAAGGCTACTTTCACGAAGGCCGCCCTGAGGGCCATTGGACGCGTTGGTACAATAACGGCCAAAAGCGCGAAGAATTTTTCATCACCAACGGCGAGTGCGCCCAAGCCCAACATTGGGATAAAGACGGCGTGCCGATTTGATCTCCCTTCGTTTCAAATAAACCTTGGCGTCTTGGCGTCTTGGCGGTTCCATTCCCGCGATGTCCAGTCACAGCCACGCAGATCACTCCGCCCCGGCGGGCGATCCCACCTTCACCGCGCGCAAACGTTCCACGATGGAAGTCCTCGGGCGCGTGTGGAAATATCTGCTGCCCTACAAAGGCCTCGCGATGGCGACGGTCGGCTGCGCGGTGCTGTCGCTCCTTTGCGCGCTCACCTATCCGAAGCTCACCCAATACATCATCGACGGCATCATTGAAAATGACGGCGGCACCCAACGCCTCAAATGGGCGGTACTCGCAATGGGCGGCGCGTTTCTGCTGCGTGATTTGTTCAACAGCCTGCGCATTCGCATCAACAATCATTTTGAGCAAAACGTCATCTACGATATGCGGCGTGACGTGTTCGGCAAACTGCAGCGGTTACCGGTCAATTATTTCGACAAACGCGCCAGCGGCGACCTGATGACGCGGGTCGTCGAAGACATCAACAACGTCGAGCGCGTGCTCATCGATGGCACTGAACAAGGCACCGTTGCCGTCCTTTGCATCGGCGGCATCAGCGGCATTTTGTTTTATACCAATCCATTTCTGGCCGCCATCGCCCTCTCGCCCCTGCCGCTGCTGGCCGCGGGCGCGTTGTGGTACACGCTCACCGCGCACCGCCGTTACCGCCGCCAACGCGAAGCCGCCAGCGCAATGAACGCGCTCTTAATGGACGACCTGCAGGGCATCCGGCAAATCAAGGCGTACGGCCGGCAGGACCACGAGGACGCGCGCTTCGCCGATCGCTCCGACGCGCTCCGCCAAGGCAACCTCGGCATTATGCGCGCCTGGGCGAATTACAATCCGGCGATGAATTTTTTCGCGGCGCTGGGCACCGTGCTCGTGCTGTGGTTTGGTGGACAGGAAGTGATGGCCGGCGAAATGACCACCGGCGAATTAGTCGGGTTTCTTTTTTATCTGATGCTTTTTTATGAACCCGTCGCGCGGTTGCACGGGCTAAACCAAATGCTCCAAAGCGCCCGCGCCGCAGGCGAGCGCGTGTTCGATATTCTCGACCACGACACCGAACGCGACGAGACCAGCAAAACCCAATTGCCCGAACCCGTGCGTGGCGAGGTGGTTTATGAAGACGTCGGTTTTGAATACGAATCCGACCGGCCCATTTTGAAACACATTTCGCTGCACGCCAAGCCCGGCGAGATGATCGCACTCGTCGGCCCCACCGGCGCGGGCAAGAGCACGCTCGTGAATTTGTTGCCGGCGTTTTACGAAATCAGTTCCGGCCGCGTTACTATTGATGGCCAAAGCGTGGCCGACACCTCGCTCGCTTCGCTGCGCCAACACATCGCCATTGTCAGTCAGGAACCCTTTCTCTTCAACGGCACCATCCGCGAGAATATCCAATACGGCAAACTCGATGCCACCGAAGACGAACTCATCGCCGCCGCCAAAGCCGCCAACTGCCACGAATTTATCACCGCACTTCCCGAAAGTTACGACGCCCGCGTGGGCGAACGCGGCGTGAAACTCAGCGTCGGCGAAAAGCAACGCGTCAGCGTCGCGCGCGCATTGCTCGCCGACGCCCCGCTGCTCATCCTCGATGAAGCCACCGCCAGTGTAGACACCGCCACCGAGCGTTTAATTCAGGAAGCCCTCGAACACCTCATGGAAGGCCGCACCAGTTTTGTCATCGCCCATCGCCTCAGCACCATCCGCAAAGCCACCCAAATCTTAGTTCTAAAAAACGGCGAAATCATCGAACGCGGCACACACGAAACCCTCCTCGACCAAAACGGCCTCTACGCCAAGCTCGCCCGCATCCAAAACACCACCTTCATCGAAGAAAGCTTCGAGAAATTGGAAGGGTGATTTTCCCACCACAGAAGTACAGGGAACACAAAAGCGGGTAGGGCGTGCTCCCCGAGCGCGCCACGGCGGTTTCGGAGAAACCGCCCTACCTTAATCCACCACCAGTTTATTCAATTCAGGATAATTCGTTTTACCGGAACCGAGCACTGGGATTTCTTCGAGCACTTTGATTTCGCGCGGCGCGGCGAGGTTTGGCAATCCGGCGGCGGTGATGGCTTCACGGATTTCGGTTAGCTCGAGCGCGGCTTTGTTGGTGGCGGCGATGAGTTGCTCGCCTTTGTCGGCATCGGGACGGGCCACGACGGCAATGGCGCAATCTTCGCCGTGTTGGGGGAAGGCTCCGGCGAGGGCGTTTTCCACGGCGGTGAGGCTCACCATTTCGCCACTGATTTTCGCAAAGCGCTTGGCGCGGCCTTTGATGGTGATGTAGCGATCGGCATCCACGGTGACGATGTCGCCGGTGTCGTACCAGCCGCCGAGTTTTTGAAATTCCGCGTTGGGCTCAGGGTTGAGGTAGCCCTTCATGATGTTCGGGCCTTTGACCAATAACTTGCCGCCATCGTCCACGCCATCGATTTTCTCCAGCCGATAGTCCACGCCGGGGAACAAACGACCCACCGCGCCTTCGCGGCTTTCGAGGATGGTGCTGGTGCTGAGCACGGGGCCGGTTTCGGTGGCGCCGTAGCCTTCCATGAGGCTCACGCCAAACTTCCGCGCCCACGTGTCGCGCGTGGCTTCCTGAATTTTTTCCGCGCCACAAATCACGTAGCGCAGTTCGGCAAAATCCGATGGTTGGCCAAAGCGCGCGTAGCCATTGAGAAATGTATTGGTGGCCAGCATCACCGTGCAGTCGCGATCGTAAAACACCGCCGGGATTTGCCGGTACATCAACGGTGATGGAAATAGATAAACAAAATTGCCGCGCAACAGCGGCAGCAACAAACCCGCCGTGAGCCCGAAGCTGTGGAAGAGCGGCAGGCAAGTGAAGAAGCGATCGGATTCTTTGAGGTCAATCACCGAGGCGCATTGGCGCGCGTTGGCGAGCAGATTGCGATGCGTCAACTCCACGCCCTTGGGCACCCCCTCCGAGCCGCTGGTGAAGAGGACCACCGCCGTGTCGGTGAACGGCGTGTAATGTCCCGCGAGTGGGTTGAGCTTATGATTCAACAACGCGCCCAGTTTACTGAGTCCGGAAATATTTTCGCGCACGTCCTCCAGATAAATCAACTCCACGCCCGCTGCCTCGAAGGGTTCCGCTTCCAGCTTGGCTTTTTCGAGAAACGCCTTGGACGTAATGATTTGTTTGATGCCCGCCAGCTCCGTGCACTGCAGCATCGTGGCCGCGCCGGCGGTGTAATTCAAAACCGCCGGCACCTTACCCGCGGCCCACAGGCTGGTGAGCGTGGCCACCTTACTATTCACATTCGGCAGCAGCACTCCCACGCGCTCGGCTTGTTTGTCCAGCAACCGTTCCCACTGCGCCGCCAATAAATCAGTACCAACGAGCAGCCTCCGATAGGTCAGCGTTTGAAACGTCGTATCCTCCAGCGCGATTTTGTGTGGGATGTGTTTGGCCAATGCCGCCAGCGCGGTAATGATCGTTTGTGCGCCGTGCTCCATCTCCGTTTCGAACTGCTGCCGCACCATCCGATCTCGCAGCCATTGATTGAGCTTCGCCCGTTGCTCGGCCGGTTTGCCTTCATACTCCGGCGGCTCGATGGGATCGCTGAAATGCGCTGTCACTTTCGGGAACCACTTTGTCCAGCCGCCGTGCGGGCTGCCCAACACCCGGCTGGCCCCGCGCAGATAACAGGTGATCACCTTCGCCTGCGTTTTTTGGATGAGAAATCCCGTGCCATCAAAGAGCCGCTGCAAACTGCCCGTGCGGCTCATCCGTCCTTCGGCGAAAAGCAGCAACTTGCCCCCGCCCTCGAGATGCGTTGCCATTTTTTTTAACGCCGGCGCCGGATCCACGCCAATGGAAATGATGCGCGGATTATTGAGAATCCACGCGTGCAGCTTGCTCGTGCGCGCTGGCATCTCGGACGCCGCAAACTTCCAGTCCGGCTCCAAACACAGCCCCACGAACAACCAATCGATCCACGAAAGATGATTTGGGATCAGCAGCATCGGCCCTTTACCGCACGTGACCTCCTCATTGATCGCACGAAAACGAAACCACACCCGCAGCCCGCAACGCATTAGTTTCAAAAAAAATCGGTTCGCCCAAATATTCATCGGTCCGGCGGACTCTACCGGAAGAACCCCACGAGTGGAAATCGATAAAATCGATGACAATTCTGCCAGTCTCAATGGCAGGCACATCAAGGTTGCGCGTTCTCCTGGATTGGGCGATACTGCGCACACCAACGCAGCGATCCAAACTGAAAGGCATTTATCATGGGATGGTTATCCGGACAATTCATAGACATTATCGAGTGGCTCGATGACGGGCAGGACACGATGGTGTACCGCTTCGAGCGGCATAATAACGAAATCAAAAACGGCGCCAAGCTGGTGGTGCGGCCCGGGCAGGCGGCGGTATTTGTCAACGAAGGCAGCACGAGCGTGGCCGATGTGTTCGAGCCGGGCACGCACGAGTTGACGACGGCGAACTTGCCGATTCTTTCCACGTTGATGGGCTGGAAGCACGGCTTTGAAAGTCCGTTCAAGGCGGAGGTTTATTTTTTTAAGACCACCAAAATCACCGACCTCAAGTGGGGCACGCGCGCACCGGTGACGGTCGAGTGTGCGGGGTACGGGATGTTCGACCTGCGTGCCAATGGTAGTTATGTGATCCAAATTGCTAATCCGGCAAAATTTTTGACCGAGAAGGTGGGCACGGACGGCAACTTTGAGGTCGACGAAATCTCCAACGATCTGCGCGAGGAAATCCTGATGAACGTCAGCGATCGCCTCGGCGAGATGGAGCTGGATCCCGCGAAGCTCACGGGCAAAATGAAGGATATCTCCGAGGAACTGCAGGCGCCCTTGCAGGAATATTTCGGCACGCTCGGCCTTGAGATTACGCGCTTCCGCGTGGGCAGCATTTCCATGCCGGACGATGTCCGCAAAGAGCTGATGGAGATGAGCCGCCTCAGCGCGGGCAAGCTCGCCAATGCCGATCCGAATGCGATGCAAAATCTCACCGCCCTCCGCGCCAGCCGCGCGATGGGCGACCTCGCCAACAACCCCGGCGCCGGAGGCGTTGCCGGTGCAGGTATGGGAATGGGGATGGGGATGATGATGGGCAACCAAATGGGCGCCGCTGCAGTTGGAGCGGCACAACCGGCGGCCGCTCCCCAAGCAGCCCCGCCGCTCCCCGGCGCGGCCGCCGCTGCAGGCACGGAATATACCGTGGCGATCAATAACGAAAAGTACGGCCCGTACAATTTAGCTCATCTCCAAAAGATGGCCGATGACGGCAGCTTCAAAACCGATATGCTCGTTTGGGCCAAAGGGATGGGCGCTTGGACAAAGGCCGGCGAAGTGGCGGAATTGTCCGGCCTCTTTGGCCCGCCGCCATTGCCTGCCGCAGCGGATGATGGCCCGCCGCCACTGCCATAAAAGCACGATGCAAATCACCATCAACCGCGGCGGTGAAAATCACGGCCCTTATTCCATCGAGCAAACCCGCGAACTGCTCGCCAACGGCACGTTGCAGGAAAACGATCTGGCCCATTACGAGGGCGCGGCGGATTGGTTGCCGCTGAAGGATGTGCCCGGGCTCAATGAAAATGCCGCGCCCGATTCGACTGCGGCGGCGACTGAAAAGAAATCCGGCCCGTCCACGTTTCCTTGCACCGGTTGCGGCGGCGATTTGGTTTTCAAGCCCGGCGCAGCCAAAATGGAATGTCCGTACTGCGGCGCGGAGGTAGATTGCCCCGCCCCCACAGGCGAAGTGTTGGAGCACGATTTCGAAAGCCAACTCGCCGCGCTGGAATCCGGTGCCACCACCACCACTGTGGCTGAAGTTAACTGTGAAGCGTGCGGCGCACAAAACCAACTCGAGGCCAATCAAACTTCCGGCGAATGCGCCTTCTGCGGCACGCCGTTTGTGCAACAACCCCAAACCGCCAACGTGCTGCGACCACAGGCGGTGCTGCCCTTTGCCGTCACGCGCGACGAAGGCCTCGGCCATTTTCGCGAGTGGATCAATGGCCTGTGGTTTGCGCCCAACAAGCTGAAGCAATTCGCGCGCGACATCAGCAAACTCAAGGGCCTGTACATTCCGCACTGGACGTACGACAGCAGTACCACCACCGATTATATGGGCCAACGGGGTGAGGCCTACTACGTGACCGTGTCCTACACCGACAGCGAGGGAAGATCGCAGACCCGTCAAGAACGGCGCATCCGCTGGTACCCCGCCAGCGGTCGGGTGTGGGTGACCTTTGATGATATCCTTGTGCCCGCCAGCGACACGTTGCCGCGCGAATACGTGGATGAACTCGAGCCGTGGGATCTCCCGCAGCTCACGCCGTACGACGACGCGTACCTCAGCGGATTCCAAAGCGAAAGTTACACCACCGATCTGCGCGCTGGGTTCAACATTGCCAAGGAAAAAATGGTGCCGGAAATCGACGAAAAAATCCGTTGGGACATCGGCGGCGATGAACAACGCATCCTCAGCAAATCCACGTATTACTCCGACATCACCTTCAAGTACATCCTGCTGCCCGTGTGGATCAGCGCGTATCGATTCAAGGATCGTAATTTTCAATTCCTCGTCAACGCCCGCACCGGCGAAGTGCAGGGCGAGCGTCCGTACAGTTGGATCAAGATCACCCTCGCCGTGTTGTTGGGCATTGCCATCATCGGCACCATCGTCTATTTCGCCAACCCGTAGTGAGCGAAAAAAATCCTGACCGTCCGCTGGGCTTTTGGTCCGCCACCGGAGCCGTCATCGCCACGATGATCGGCGCGGGTATCTTTGGCGCCACCGGCGGCTTCGCCCATGAGCTGGGTACGGACACCAACGTGCTGCTCGTCTGGCTTTTCTGCGGCGGGCTCGCCTTGACCGGCGCACTGTCCCTCGGCGAACTCGGCGCGATGATGCCCCGCAGCGGCGGTTGCTACACTTACAATCGGCATTTGTACGGAGACACCGCCGGTTACCTGAGCGGCGTGCTCAGCTTCCTGCTCGCCTTCGTGGGTGCGGCGGCGTTCATCACGCTGTTGCTCGGCGTGTACGTGCAGGAAATTATTCCCGGCATCCCGCCCGCCGCCACGGCCACGGCGGTGATTTTGGTTTTCACGCTCATCCACTGCATCGGCTTGCGCGAAGGCAATTGCGTAAACAATTTTTTTACGATTTTCAAAGTGGGCGTCATCCTTGCCTTCATCGTGGCGGGGTTTCAGGCAAATGTGGAATCGCAAGTCAATCCCGCTGCCACAAACCCTGGCGTTTTTTCCGCGCCCTTCGCCAGCGCGATGTTGACGGCGAGCTTCGCGTATCTCGGCTGGGAAACGTCCTCGTGGATTGCCGGTGACATCCGCGATCCCAAACGTAACCTGCCGCGTTCGCTCATCGCCGGCACAGTGTTTGTCACGATCCTGTACCTTTTGCTCAACTCAGTTTTTTTGCGCGCGCAATCCGCCTCCACGATGACCGGTGAAATCGAAAGCATCGGCCTGCACGCCACCAAAATTTTATTCGGCGCCGGCGGCGGACAATGGTTCAACTGGATGGTGGTTGTTTTGCTCATCTCCACCACCAGCACGATTCTAATGGTAGGCTCCCGCATCATGGCCGCTATGGCAAAGGACGATCAATTGCCCGCGGCTCTGGGCGAACCCAGCCCCACGCGCGCCCCGCAAAACGCACTTATCCTGCAAGCCGCACTCACCCTTATTTTCATTTTCGCCGCCAACTCTGTGGGCAGCGTGGGCACAGTTCTCAATTACATCGGCCTGCCGCTCACGCTCATCATGGGTGCGACGGTGGCCGGCGTATTTGTGCTGCGCCACCGCGAACCGAAAACCGAGCGGCCATTTCGCGTGCCGCTTTATCCAATCACACCACTGATTTTCATTAGCCTTTCCATTTGGATGGCCCTCTCCGCGATCACGCAAAATTGGAAAACCGCCGCCGCTTCTGCCGCAACCGTTCTCATCGTGTGGGCACTAAAACCGATTTTAGCTGGGCGAACACGCCGTCAGCACACGGAAAAAAACTGACAAACAGCCCTCCGCATTGCACATTTCCTACATGCGCGTATGGATTGCCATTTTGTTTTCAGGCCTTTTGTTTTCTGCTGATGCCGACGATTTCAAAAAAGACATCCAGCCGTTGCTTAAAAACAAATGTTCACGCTGCCACTCAGGGCATCAGGCGAAAGGTGGGTTTTCCATCAACACACGCAAGACGCTGCTCGAGGGGGCGAAGGCGGGGGACAGTGCGGCGAGCGAGATTTTCAAGCGCATCACTTCAGCCGATCCCGATGAGCGGATGCCCTCGAAGGGCAAACCATTGGCGGCGAAGGAAATCGCGCTCATCAAGGCGTGGATCGACGACGGCATCGCGTGGCCCGAGGGCTACAACTTCGCCGAATGGCACCGAGCCCCGCTCGGGCCCCGGGAGGTGAAGCTGGCTCCGGGGAAGGGGAATCCGGTGGATCAGTTGTTGGCGCCGTACTTGGCGGCGAACAAGGTGGATGGGTCCAAGCTCATTGATGATCGCGTGTTTGCGCGGCGGGTTTGGCTGGACCTCGTGGGGTTGCTGCCGCCGGTGGATGAGCTGAAAAAGTTTGTGCGCGACAAGGCGCCGGACAAGCGGGCGAAATTGGTGGGCCGATTGCTCGCGGACAATCGAAAGTATGCCGACCACTGGATGACGTTTTGGAACGACCACTTGCGCAATGCGTACTTTGGGCCGGGCTTCATCGATGGCGGGCGCAAGCAAATCACCGGCTGGCTGTTCGAGTCGCTGTTCACGAACAAGCCGTATGACCAGTTTGTGCACGAGCTGGTGGCGGGCGCCCCAGGCGCGGAGGGGTTTCTCTCGGGCATCAAGTGGCGCGGCGCGGTGAACGCCAGCCAGCGGCGCGAAATGCAGGCGGCGCAAAATCTCGCGCAGGTGTTCATGGGCACGAACCTCAAGTGCGCCTCGTGCCACAATAGTTTTGTGAATTACTGGACGCTCGAGGACAGCTATTCGCTCGCGGCGATTTTTGCCAACGGCAATCTCGAGCTGCATCGCTGCGACCTGCCGACCGGCAAGACCGCCACGCCGCGGTTTATTTTCCCCGAACTGGGCAGCATCAACGCCAAGGCGCCGCGCGCGGCTCGCCTCAATCAGCTGGCCGGCCTCGTGACCAGCCCCAAAAACGGGCGGCTGCGGCGCGTCATCGTCAATCGCCTCTGGTCGCGGCTGATGGGGCGCGGGCTCGTGGAACCGCTCGATGACCTCGACCAGCCGGCATGGCATCCGGACCTCCTCGATTGGCTCGCCAACGACCTCGCCGCGAACAAGCACGACCTGAAGCACACCCTCCGACTCATTTGCACCAGCCGCGCCTATCAGCTGCCATCCGTCGCGCCGACCAACGAAAAGCAATTCGTCTTTCGCGGTCCGTCAATCAAGCGGCTGCAGGCGGAGCAGTTCATTGATGCACTCTCCACGCTCGGCGGCGATTGGCAGCCGAACGGTTTCCAGCGACCGGATGGACGCAAGCAAGGCGGTCAAGTCGGCGCGGTCGGCAAAGTGCTCGCCGCCCAGCAGCCACCCGCCAAGCCGCTCAAGGTTCCGTTGCCGGCTTGGATTTGGGACCAAAAAAACGCCGCCCAATCCGCGCCGCTCGAGACGATTTATCTGCGCAAGACTTTCACGCTCACGAAACCGCCCAAGTCCGCACCCGCCGTCGCCACGTGCGACAATGAGTATGTGTTGTTCGTGAACGGTCAACGCGCCGACGCGAGCAAAAATTGGAGTGCGCCCGCGCGGTTCAACCTCGCCCAGCACCTGCGCCCCGGCGCCAACACCATCGCCGTCCAAGCCACCAACATCGCTCCCGGCCCCGCTGGATTCATTTTCCGCGTGCAACTGGGCGACACATTTCTGCTGACTGACAACACGTGGCTCGTCACGAAGCAAAAGCACAACGGCTGGGAAAAGCCCGGCTTCAAGACCCAAGGCTGGAAACACGCCGCCGTGCTCGGCAACGCCGGTCTTGGCCCGTGGAAACTCGCCGGCAGTTTCGGTGGCAATGCCCCCGTGGGAACGGTCGAAGACATTCGCGCCGTGCTCGCCCGGCTGGACCCGCTGCAACTCGCGCTCGGCAGACCCAATCGCGACCAAGTCGTGACCGCGCGCGACACCCTCCCCACACTCTTGCAGGCGCTGGAGATGACCAACGGCAACACGCTCGACGCCTGTCTAAAGCGGGCCGCCGCGCAGTGGCTGCGCGATGAGCCGCATCCCATCGCGATGGCCAACGTGATGTACGAGACCGCCCTCGGCAGGCTGCCCACTCGCGCCGAGCTCGCCATCGCCCGAGACATCCTAGGCGAAAAACCCTCGCTCGAGACCGCCGCCGATCTTTTGTGGATTGTCGTGATGTTACCTGAATTTCAACTCATCTATTAAAATCAAATGAACATGAATCGTCGTAAATTTTTAGGAGGAAGCGCCGCCGCACTGGGAGCCAGCGCGTTGCCCGCGTTAACCGCGCCGAACGCAAAACCGAAAGCGACGGCGGACACGGTGATTCTTTGCTGGATGGCCGGCGGGATGGCGTCGACGGAGACGTTTGACCCGAAGCGGTACACGCCGTTCAAGCGCGGACTGAAGAGCGACCAGGTGCTGAGCACGTTTCCCGCCATCGACACGATGGTGGATGACATCAAGGTTTGCCAGGGCTTCGAGCACGTGGCGCAGGTGATGAATCGCGGCACGCTCATCCGCACGCAGGTGGGCGCAGACCTCGGCCACATTTTGCACTCACGTCATCAGTATCATTGGCACACCGGCTACGAGCCGCCGCTCACGGTGGCGGCACCCCATCTTGGCGCATGGATTGCCCATGCGCGCGGACGCAATCATCCCGCGCTACCGGCGTTCATCGACATCGGCCAAACCCCCAACGGCGAGAGCGAGGAAATCAGAGCCTTCCAAACCGGCGGCTGTCTCGGCACCGAGCACGGCCCGTTTACCATCGATGACCCCGCCAACGCCATCAAAGCCGTGCGCCCGCCTGCGGGGATGAGCCCGGTGAGGTTTAAAGCGCGTTACCAAAATTACCTGCGCCTGCTCAAGGCCAGCCCGGATTTTCAAAAGGGCGATTCGCCCAAACGCGAAGCGTTGATGAAATCAATGGACGAAGCGTTCACACTGCTCAGCAGTCCCGCCGCAAAAGCATTCGACCTTTCGCTGGAACCGGAAAAAAATTCGGCTCCGTACGGCAACGGGAAATTCGGCCGGGGCTGCCTGCTCGCCCGCCGCTTGTGCGAAGTCGGCGCACGCTTCATCGAGGTCACCAGCGACTATGGGCCCTTCCTCCGATGGGACACCCACGAAAACGGCCACACGCGATTGCGGAAATTGAAAAAACAAATTGACCAACCGTTCGCCCAACTCGTGCGCGACCTCGAACAACGCGGTCTGCTCAAACGCACGCTCATTGTACTGGCCAGCGAGTTCAGTCGCGACATGCTGGTGGAAGGTAAGCCAGACAAAACCGTGCGCGGCCAAGTCGCCCAACCGAACGTTATTAACGAATTAAAATTTTACGGCATGCACCGCCACTTTACCGCGGCCGGCAGCGTGCTGATGTTTGGCGGCGGCGTACAACGCGGCCATCTTTTTGGCAAAACCGCCGATGAACGCCCCTGCACAACCATCGAAAACCCCGCCACCATCACCGACCTGCACGCCACCATTTTTCACGCTATGGGCATTCCGCCCACGCACCATGTCACCGTCGAGCAGCGGCCATTTTTCGCCACCAAGGATGGCAAGGGCAAACCGTTGCATGGTGTTTTGGCGTAAACGCTTGAACTGATAAGCCGCTGCCCCCATCATCTGCGCATGGAATTTATCAACGCACGGCTGATTTTGCCGGATGAAATTCAACGAGGCTCGTTGAGCGTGCGCGACGGGAAAATCCATAAAATTTCCAACGACGCCAAGCCCGCAAGTAAAGGCGGAGACAATGTTTTCGACCTGCGTGGCGGTTTTCTTGCGCCGGGGTTTATTGATCTCCACATCCACGGCGCGCTCGGGCGCGACACGATGGAGGCGCGGCTCGATGCCTTTAAGGAAATTACTGATTTCCATATCAAAGGCGGCACCACTTCGTTGACACTCACCACGCTATCCGCCGCGCAAAGTGAAATCGAAAAAGCCCTTGATGCCATCGCTCCCATTCATAACCGTTCCCTCGGCGGCTCGCGCATCGTTGGCGTTCACGTGGAAGGGCCGTTCATTAATCAAGTACGCGCGGGCGCGCAGAACCCCGAATACTGCCGCGCACCCACCGCCAAGGAATGGCAACCCATCCTTAAACACGGCAAGCTCATCACGCAAATGACCCTCGCGCCCGAGCTCCCCCGCGCCCTGAATCTCATCAAAGCCCTGCGCAAAAACGGCACCATCGCCAGCGCCGGCCACACCGATGCCACCGAAAAAGAACTATTTCCCGCGGTCAAAGCCGGCCTAAACCAGGTCACCCACACATTCAATGCCATGAGCGGCCTCACCAAAAAAGGCCCCTACCGCATTGCGGGTATGCTGGAGTTTGGGTTGGCGGTGGACGATTTGGTTTGCGAAATCATCAGCGACGGGCAACACGTGCCACCGGTGTTAATGCGCATGCTCTTCAATGCCAAACCACGTGAACAAGTGGTCATCATCACCGACGCGACCAAAGGCGCCGGCCTCAAGCCCGGCACAAAATTTGAGCTCTGCGGCATCAAAGCCAAAGTCACCCCCACCACCGCCGAGGTATTTGATGGCCGAGGCCTGGCTGGCAGCACGCTCACGATGATCCGCGCTGTGCAAACCGCCGTGGAACAAGCCAACGTCCCGCTGGTCGACGCCGTGCTCATGGCCACCCTCAACCCCGCCCGCCAACTCGGCCGCGACAACGAATTCGGTTCACTCGAAACCGGCAAACGCGCCGACCTCATCTGGTTCGACAACCGCTACCAAGTCAAAGGCGTCTGGCTAGACGGCGAAATGCGATTCTTGGCTTAGCCTCCCACCTAAAACATTGGCACTCCCGGAAGGATTCGAACCTTCGACCTAAGGTTTAGGAAACCCTCGCTCTATCCAGCTGAGCTACGGGAGCACGAAGGCATCCTGCCGCAGGGCGGGGCATTTTTCAATCTACTTGCGGACGTCGACACACACAAGTGTGCCGGCGGCGTTGCGGGCGTAAATGCGGCCATTGGCATAAACCGGCACGGTCCAGCAACGGCCCTGAAGAATTTGAGCTTCGGCGGTGGGGGTGAAGCCTTTGGGTGAGGCGGAGCCAATGGCGAGTTTTCCTTTTTCACCGAGGATGAGCAATCGGTTTTGCACCGCCATCAATGAGCCGCAGAGGTATCCCTGCTTACGCCATTGCACAGCGCCATCGGCGAGGCGCATGCAAACGATTTGCTTTGGGGTTCTGCCGTGTGTGTTGCCGTCAAAGCCATACACAAAATCACCGAGTACTACGGAGTTGTTCATGTGATTGCTGAGATTTTTGTTGGTGTAGATTTGTTTCAATCCGGTGCCGGTGAATTCAAATAGGGCGCAGCCGCGTTGGTAGCCGGTGGAGATAAAAATTTTATTGCCGAGAATGATGGGCGTGGTGGAGTTGGTACGGAAGGAAGTCCGCCAATCCTGAAAGGCGATGGTCTTGCCGGTTTGGGCATCGAGGATAACAAGACCGTCTGTCTTGAGCGTGGCGAGATATAATCGACCCTTGAATTGAAACGCGGCAGGCGTGCCATAAGCGGGTTTGTACTCTTTGCTGCGCCAGATTTCTTTGCCGGTAGTTTTGTCCAATGCGCAAGTGAAGGTGGCTTCGACGATGAGCCTATTGCCGAGCACCAACGGCGAAGCGGCGAAGCCCCATTCGGGCGGCTTGGGCAATCCGGCCTTGGCCATCAATTCAACGGTCCATTGTATTTTGCCATCTGCAACATCGTAGCAAGCTAGCCGACCGGATTTGCTAAGGCCAAATACACGTTTGCCATCCACCGTAGGCGAAGCACACGGACCGCCTTCATGCAAATAATCAACAAGCGCCGCAGGATACGAATCGCTCCAGATTTTTTTGCCGGTCACAGCATCGAGGCAGGTGAACGTTTCGAGATTACCGCGACGCTGGCCGGTGCAGCCCAGCGCAAACACGCGCCCATCGGCCACGGCCATACTGGAAAAACCCACGCCAATTTTCGCGCGCCACGCGATGTTGCTAAAGTCTCCTTTGGGCACCGCCTCACGCGAGATACCATCGTGCCTCGGCCCCCGCCAGTTCGGCCAATCTTCCCCTAAAATGCTGTTTGCCCAAATCAGGAGGATTAACAAATACCGCATAGGGGAAGCCTAATGGATGGAGGAAAACAGGGAAAGCTCCCATTTTTCTTTTTTATATGTGGATAATGTGCGGATAAATCGCAGGCAGAAATGCTGAGAAACATTTTAGGCCTGTTTTTGCGTGGTTATAGCTCAAACCTACCTGTTTTTTTATGGGAATAAAATCTGCACAATTGCTGAACAAATGGCGTTTTTGGCCGGTTTTGATGAACAGAGGCGGTTTCATTTTCCTGATAATCTGGTATATTGTAGTAAGAACAAACCCACACGGAAGGCTCTAAGATGACCTTGAAAAATCTCGAAAAAAACTTGGACCGGTGCAATCACCTGATGGAATTACTGCGGACGTGCCTGGCCTTGTGCACACTGATTTTGCAAATCATCATCCTGTTGAAGTTATTTAAAGTGGTTTAACCGCCAGACTTAGCTTGGGACTTGATCTCCTTTTTCGCACGCTTTACTTCTACCTTAAAGATTTTTTTTTGTTGCTTCATGTCAAAATCAGCGCCGAGTTCCGCTGGTTTCCCCGTCACGATAGCGGACATAACTTTTGGATCCGTATTATCTTTAGAAAATAGGCCGAGAAATTTCAGTGTCAACGACTTGCCGAACTGGCCAATTACGCCCGCCGCAAAAATCGCCGCCACCCACCAAACCCAATCTGGAATTTCATCAAACATTTTTTAATCTCGTGATAAAATCAAGCTACATCAAATTGATCTACGCGTCAATTCTTCACGCGCAAATACAGCCAAGCTGTGAATCCCTGCAGCCTCTTCCACCGCGCTTAACAACACGCGCCTCACCGCAAAACATTACAATTATTGATCCAAGCTTGCGGAAAATGCCCGCCAGGCAAATCTCTCTGCACCGCAGCTTCCAGCCCGCTGTGCTTTTATGTTCCGCACAAAAAAACCCGCCTTAAAGGCGGGCCTAGAAATGCTGTGTTATGGCATCATTTTTTCTCTTCCACTTCCGGTGGCTTAGGCGCCTCGAAGGTGGCTAAAGATTGGCCGTTGGTTAGATTCCAAATGCGGAGGGTACTGTCTTGGCCGCCGGCGAGGATGACTGTGCCGTCGGGAGTGGCGGCGCTGGCGTACATATAGTCAGTCCCTCCACTAAAGCTGCGGGCGTCGTTGAGATTGCTACTGTTGATGAGGCGCACCGTCTTGTCGCCGGAGGTGATAACCGCCTGTTCACTGAGGCCGACGTAGTGGATGGAGGTGACTTCTTTGCCAAAATTGGTGCGCTGACGAATGCGTTCGCCGGCTTCGAAATTCCAGTGGCGAATGCTCTTGTCGGCACCGACGCTGACGAGTTGGCGGCCGTGCGGCAGCCAGCTGACGCCGAGCGCGTGATGGGTATGGCCTTCAAAGCTGTGGACAATTTTGCCGGTGGCGAGGTCGGTGACTTTTACGAACTTGTCGGCGCTGGCGCTGGCAATGTATTTGCCGTCCTTGGAAAACTCGAGGCCGAGCACGCTGTCGCTGTGGACCTCGGCGAAGTTTTTCGCAAGTTTGCCATCGGCGATGTTCCAGAGTTGCACCTCGCCGCCGCGACTGGGTTCACCGCTGCCGGTGGCAATTTGTTTGCCGTCGGGGCTGAAGTCGATGGTGTTCACGCGGTCGGTGAGCGGTGAGTTGTTGTCGCCGGTGCCGAGAGTGCGCTCGAGTTTCCACTCGATACCGGGGCTCCAGACGCGCGCAGTTTTGTCGGCGCTGGCGGAGATGAATTTCTCGCCATTAAAAACCAGCGCCATCACCGCGCCTGTGTGGCCCGTGAAGGATTCGAGGGGCTGGCCGGTGATGGCGGACCACGTGTGGACTTTCATGTCGTCCCCGCCGGTGAACACCATTTGGCTGTCGGCAGAAAATGCAATCGCGCGGATAGGTTTTTCAGCTTGGGTGACAGTCCCTTTGCTGGTGGCGACGGCGGTTTCGAGTGCCTTGGAATTGGTGTCGGCAGCCTTTTTACCAACGTCAGCCTTGGCGACCTCGGTGTCGGATTTTGCCTTGGCCTTGGTGGCGAGGTTAAACTCGTTGACCGCTTGCACGCGTGGCTCCTCCAGTTTTTTGTACTCAGTCTCGGCGGTGGTGACCTTTTTGGTGGAATCGTCGAACGCCTTCTTGGCCGCGGCTTGATCCTTGTTTAACTGGTCGCGCTTGGTCTTGGAATCATTGGCAATCTTCCGCTTGTCGGTGGCTACCTTCTCGGCGGCGGCTTGGGCGGCCTTTACCTTGTCGGCGATGGGCTTGGCGGCGACGGCGGCCTGGGCGGCGTCGCTGCTGGCCTTCTCGGCGGTGGTGTGGGCCTTTTGCGCGTTGGCGACGTTGGTTTTGGCGGTGGCCAGTGCGGTCTCGGCGGTCTTTTGCGCCGCCTGCGCCTGCGTCAGCTTGGTGGCCGCAGTGGTCACGGCTGTTTGCGCGGTTTTCTCCTTGGCCTGTTCCTGCGTCAGTTTTGTTTTCGCAGTATTGGCGAGATTGCGTTTGCCCGTGGCGGCCTTGGCGGCGGCTTGTTTCTCTTCGGGCTTCTTGTTGGCGTCGCCGGCGATTTTCTTGGAATTGTCTTCGGCTGCCTTGGCCGCGGTGTCAGCGGCGGTGAATGCCTTTTGCGCGGCGGCGGCGGCTGCCTTGGTGGTGGTCAACGCCTTATCTGCGTTGGCCTTGGCCGTGGTGGCATCGGTAACGACCTTCTTCGCGGCGGTCAACTTGGTCTCGGCCGGTTTCTGCTGCTGGGCAATGGTGTCATCCGCCTTTTTCTTGGCGGCAGCCGCGGCCGTCTTCTTGGCGGTGGCGTCCTTTTCCTTGGCGGCGAGGTCGGCGATGGGCTTGGTTGCATCGGTCTTGGCCTTGGCGGCTGCGGCTTCGGCGGTCTTGGCGGCGGCATCGGCGTCTGTAAACGTTTTCACCTCCGTGTCGTAATCGGCCTTGAGCTTGTTGAACTTGTCCTCGTTGGTTTTCTTTTCCGCATTGGCGGTATCGAGAATCTTCTTCTTCTCGGCGATTGGCATGGCTTCAGCCTTTTTCTTGGCTTCATCGGCTTTCTTGAGACGGTCATCGGCCTTTTTCTGCTCGTCGGTCTTGGCCTTGAGATTATTGGTGTGGTAGGTGACCTCGCGCTTGGCGAAAGCAAGTTCGCGCTCTTTCTTGGCCTGATCGAGCTTGAGGTCGCGTTGGCCGCGCAGCTCGGCGATTTGCTGGCCGTTGGCGGCATTCCAAATCTTGGCGGTGTTGTTCTCGCTAGCGGAGGCAAACTTGGTGGCGTCCGGGCTGATTGACACGGCAAAGACCGGCCCGCCGTGGGACATGCTGCGGACGGCCTGCGCGGTGTTGGCGTCCCAATGGCGCACGGTGCCGTCGTGGCTGCCGGAGAGAATTTGAGTCGGATGATTCGGCAGTCGCGTGAGGGCGAGGATGGGCTGGCTGTGGCCCTTCAATTCCTTGTGCGGCTTGAGGCCGGCCTTGGCGGCGGCTTCCTCGGCGATCTTGGCCTTGTCGGATTCCACCTTGGCGGCGTCGGCGATTTTCTTGGTATCGACAATCGCCTTGGCGGCGGCGATGGCGTCGGCCTTGGCCTTGGTGTCGGCGGTCTGGGCGGTGGTGAGGGCCTTGGCCTTGTCGGCGGCGGTCTTCACGGCTGCGGCCTCGGTGGCTTGGGCCTTGGTTAAGGCTGCCTTGGCCGTTTCGGCGAGCTTGCGCTTGTCAGCGGCAGCCTTGGCGGCGGCGTCTTTCTCGGGCTTTTGCTTGTTGGCGTCACCAGCAATATTCTTGGCGTTGGCTTCAGCAGCCTTGGCGGCGTTGTCGGCAGCGGTGAAGGCGGCTTGCGCCTTGGTGGTGGCGGCCTTGGCGGTGGTGACAGCCGTGGCGGCATCGGTGTTGGCCTTGGTGGCGGCGGTCAACGCCGTGGCGGCCTTGGTGGCGTTGGCCTTGGCGGTGGCGTCCTTGGTGATGGCGTTCTTGGCGGCCTGATCGGCGTCGGTGAAGAGTTTCAATTTGTCGGCAGCGGCTTTCTTGGCATCGGCCAGCGCCTTGGCAATGGTGGCGTTGATGGCCTGCGCGGTGGCGAGATCCCAGGAGCGGATGACGTTGTCTTCATGGGCGGTGACGAGGAGCTTGCCGTCCGTGGTCCAGGTCACGGCGGTGATTTTGCTGGGCTTCTCCAGCTCGAGCTTGGGAGCGGTGAATTTGCCGTCGGCAAGGGTCCAAATGTGGTAGGTGCCATCGGCGGCGCCGGAGAGGAGTTGCTGGTTGTCCGGCGAGAAGGCGACGTAGCTGACGGGCATCTTGTGGCCGGTGAGGGTCTTGATGGCGGCGCCGGTGTTGGGGTTGATGAGACGGATGTTGTTGCCCTCGGCGACGGCGAGCGATTGGCCATCGGGGCTGAGCGCGATGATCGCGGCAGCGGTGTTGAGCGGAATATTGCGGAGAGCTTTGACGGGTTGACGGCGCCAAAATTTTACTTCGCGGTAACCGCCGCTGGCAAGGAGGTCGCCGGTTTGGTTGAAGGTAAGCGAGTGAACAAGGTCACGATGGCTGACCCCGTTTTTATATTTGTTGTCTTTTAACAACGTGGGGTCTGTGAGGCGCGTGATGAGTTTTTTGCTCGGAACGTGGTAAAGGAAAATCTGGTTAGCACGGCCGGCGGCGGCGTACTGGCCGTCGGGTGTGATGGCGACGGAATATATTGGATTGAGCCCCTCGGGTAACGGTTGCCAGTTGACGGTGCGAGCCGCCTTCACGACACCTTTCGCGCCCTGGGCTATCCATAGCTTAAGCAGGCCGAGTTGCTGAGGGGTGAGGTTTTTGGCGGAAGCTTTGTTCTCCGGCGGCGGCATGGGGGGGTCATCCAGGTGCGCGGCAAGTTGGAAGAGAATGCTTTCGTTTGGCTTCCCGGGGACGACGGCATCGGCCTCAAGGATGTCCTGCGGAGTTTCGAGGATAAGGTCTGCTTTGGCTTTGGTTTGGTTGTGGCAGGCGAGGCAATTGGCGCGGAGGAAGGGAAGAATCTCGTTTTGGAAATCGACGGGCTTGGCGCGACTGATTTCGGCGACGGGCAGGGGGCCCTGCTTGGCGGCATCAGCACTCTGGGCCAAGAGGGCCGTTGTGATGATCGCGAGCAGGGATTTGGTTTGTTGCATTTTGTGGTGCCTCATTTTTAAATTTGTCTGGTTAAATTGTGACCGCAGAATCGCTATTTTTTATTTGCTTCTTTTTTTACCTCAATGACTTTGAGCTTGAACGGTTGGGTGACCTTGATGGTTTGGTTTTGTAATTTCAGGGTGGCCTCTACATTCAGGGCAAGGTCGCCAACGGTTGCTTGGTCGGTGGCGGTGATGGTGAATTTGCCGGTGATTTGGTCTTTGGCAATGGTGAGTTTGCCGATGGTCAACCCTTTGGTGCCCTTGGGCAGCGCAACGCCGATGGTGACGGGGTCAGCGAAGGCATACTTACGCGTGAGGTTCACGGTGCACTCGAGCTTGGCACCCTGATTCAATTGACTGGCGGCTACGGGTTTGAGCTCGACGGGGGCCTCGGTGACGCGCACGGTGATCGGCTGGCTGAAAAACGTCGCGGTAATATCATTTGGCTTGGCGGCGGCGGTGAGGCTTTTCACCTTGGCAGCCGCGCCGGCCTTGGCGGTGTCGGTGGTTTTCTTTTTTGCGATCAGATCATCGTTTTTCTTTTGCGCAGCGTCCTGTTTCGTTTTGGTGTCAGCAGCGGCTTTGGTGGTGGCGGCGACTTTAGCCTCCGCGGCCTTGGTGGCGGCAACAGCCTTGTCGAGGGCGGCCTTGGCGGTAGTGGCCGCGTTGCGTTTATCGGTGGCAGCTTTGGCGGCAGCTTGTTTTTCGGCGGGCTTTTTATTGGTGTCATCCGCGATTTTTTTAGAATTTACCTCAGCAGCTTTGGCGGCCTTGTCGGCGTCGTCAAATGCCTTTTGTGCGTTGGTTTGGGTGGTCTTGGCGGTGGCCACTGCCTGATCGGCGGCGGTCTTGGCGGTGTTGGTTTGAGTCGCTGCGGCTTTGGCGGCGGTTAATTCGGTAGCAGCGGCCTTGGCGAGCTTGTCGGCAGCGGCGGCAGCCTCGTCTGCCTTTTTTTGGTCGGCTTTGGCAGCGTCAAGTTTGACTTTCGGGATTCGACTATATTTGCCTTTGACCTGCGACCGCAAATAGAGGACGTGATCCCCGACGGGGAGTTTGTAGGTGTTGAGGTTGAGGTCGAGCGTGCCATCGGTTTTATTTTTGGCGATGGTGAAATCCTTGAACTTGGACAGGGTGCTGTGTCCGAGGCATTTAACTTTTTTGTCGATGCCTTTGAAGCCATCGGAATGAACCACCGTCACTGGGATTTTCAACTGCCCGAAACGCGAGTGTTCATACACCTTGTTTTCCTTGAACGAAAGGGCGACGGGGATGGTATCCTCGGCGGTAACTTGGAGCTGCAAGGTGTTGGTCAAGCGCGCGCGGACTTTGCTGAGCTTGGTAGTGCTGTCATAAGCGATCGTGGATACGGCGGCGTTGCGCGCGGTCCGGATAACGGGTTTATCAGCGATCATGCTTTTGCCAGTGATGGTGATCTTGCCGACCCAGTTGGGAGCGTCAGCCTTTGCTTTGAGCATCAAATAAGCGTTGTTTTGGCCGGCGGGGATGACGGCTTTGCTGGCGGTAATGGTCGCAGGCAAACCGGCGATGGCGAGCTCGATCGGTTCGTTAAAATTATCGCGCTTGAATGCCATGACCTTGATGGGCAGTACCTGGCCGCGCCGTAGGAAGCCGGTGGGCATGGGCACGGGTTGGTTGGCGATGGCGAGCGCGCCCTCAGGCATCGCCACGATCCTAAAGTCGGGAGCCTCTTTGTGGATGGACAGCCGGTAAAGACTGTCGGCGCTGCCGCGGCTGTAAAGGTCGTAAAGGAGAATGCGGTAGGTGCCGTCGTCGGGCGCGACAAAACGGAAGGAGGGGTCGCTCGTTGTGGTATTGAAGGTCGCACCGCCGATGTTGACGGGGGTGTCCTGCACTTCCTTCACGGTGCTGACTTTCTCAACGCCCTTGTCATCCTTCGTCACGCGCTGAATGCGGAAGAACGGATTGGTCGGTGCGCCGAGGCGTTCACTGATGACTTCAACCCAATAGGTGTCGTCTTTCTTAGCGTCAAAGGTCACCCAGTCGCGGTCGCGCTGCGGGAAAAATTGGCCGACGTATTCGCACGGCACGGAAATCTTCTGCGCGGCCTCCGGTTTGTTGTTGTCCGTGGCGGCCTCAGCGATGACGGTGCTATCCGCGAAATGAATGCGGACGGGGTTCGACGCGCCAGCGGGACTAGGCAGGCGATAGTCGATGCCATCAAACCCCGCCGCCACGGGGCCGACAGGCATGCTGCTGGAAATGTTCAGGCGCGCCGCTGCATCACCGGGCAGGGCGATGGTCACGGTTGTTTTCTGCAACGGCTTGCCCCCCAACTCCATGCCGGCATCCTGACCCCCGGGGAGGTTACGGCCGTAAACGGTGTACTTGCCGTTGCTGCCGGGTTTGCCGACGGGCGGGATGATGAAATCAATGTGTGGACGCTGCGAGATGGTAAGGCGAAAAACGTGCTCTGCGCCGCCGCCGTAAGTGAAGTCGTGCATCGCGACGTAGAAATCGCCGTCGCTAGTCGGTGTGAAATCAAGCAACTCGCCGAAGCGATTGCGCTCCAATTCCAGTCCGCTGGCGTCCTTGAGGATGAGCACGGGGGCCATTTTTGAATCGAGCTCATTGGCTTGGCAATTGACCAACACCCGCTGGCCCTTTTTGAGCGCTACTTTAAAATAACTGTAATTACGCGCGCTGGCCTGACCATTGATGGTGGTGCCAAGTTTGATTTCCATCGCCTTCTCTACCGAGCTGCCGCCGGTGGATTGTTCCTCCGGCAAATCGCCGACGGCAAAGGCACGCACGTTTGAGATCCCAAACAGGCCGCCGCCGACTTGCACATCAAAAATTCCCACGGGCACATCCTTGGCGATGGTGATGGTGTATTGGTTGGCCACCACGTTGCCTTTATCATCTTTTTTTTGCGCGGCAGTGATGCCCTTGTGCGAAAACAACAGGGCGTTAGAATCGTCGAGGTCGCCCCCCGTAATGGTGACATCGATGCGAGAGCCCTGTTGGCCGCCAGCGGGGAAGATGCTGTTCATGCGCGCGCGCGGAAGCTGCTGCGCTGAGGTGTCGAACGCGGCCACAAGCGCCGCGAACATGCCAAGGAGGGGGAGTACCTTTTTCATGTCTGTGCTATGATTATATTTGATTGTGGAGTGGTTAAAATAATTCTTCTATCGGTTCGCCAAACGGTAACACGGGATGCGGACGACCGGCGAAATCTTTATATTGCTCAGCGGTGTCCACACCCAGATGACGGTACATCGTCGCAAGAACATCCTGCGGACGCACGGGCCGATCTTTCGGCAACGCGCCTTTGTCATCGGACGAACCGACCACGGTGCCGCCGCGAATACCACCGCCGGATATCGCCGCGCTGAACACGCCGGGATAATGGTCTCGACCGCCGGTGGCGTTAACCTTAGGCGAGCGGCCAAACTCGCCCCAAGCAACGACCATCACGCTGTCCATAAGACCGCGTTGCTCGAGATCGGCCAATAACGCGGTGTACGCCTGATCCCAGCGCGGCAGAAAACCGTCCCGCATACTCTCGTAGCCTTTCACATGCGTGTCCCACCAACGAAGGTCCACGGTGACCAACCGCACGCCCGCTTCCACCAAACGGCGGGCGAGCAAGATTCGCTGGCTCCATGCGGGCACGCCACAGCGATCGGGCGTGGGCGCGTTGTAACGCTCCATGAACCCATACCGCTCGCGGATAGCCATTGGTTCCGCATCAAGGTCGAAGGCGTCGCGCGCCTTCGGGCTGGTGACAATATCCAATGCCTGTTGTTGAAATTTATCGATGGCCTCTGCATTGCCGGAGTTGTCGATGTCACGACGAATCTTGTCAAACCCACTGAGCAGATTGCGGCGGGTGTCGAGCCGGTTGAAATCGAGGCCGTCGGTCAGTTCAAAATTCGGCACCTCAAATTTGCCGCCGTTCTTCGGCCACGTGCTGTCGTTGGCGGGGTCGGCCTGAGTGTAAAACGGTCCGTATTTTTTCCCAAGATACGCAGGCTCCACTCCCGGCAATGTGCGGGGAATCATCACGTAGGGCGGCAGCTCGGGACTCAAATGGCCAAGCTGCTTGGCGACGATCGAACCGCAGCTGGGATAAATGTTTTCGTTCGGATTTTTTCCAGGCGGATAGCCGGTAAATAGAATCTGATCGCCTGCAGAGTGGCCGGCGTTCTGGTGATGGAGACTGCGGATGATGGCGAATTTATCGGTCATCTTCGCGCACTTGGGCAGCAAATCGCAGATGTGCGTGCCCGGCACCCTGGTCGGCATCGCGCCAAACGCACCGCGGTATTCCTTGGGGGCGTCGGGCTTGGGGTCCCATGTTTCGTGCTGGCTCGGGCCACCCCGTTTCCAGAGAATGATAACCGATTTGTCGCGCGAAACTTTTTTGCGGTCTTGGGCTGCCGCCTCGAGCTTCATCAAACCGGCGAGCGACAATCCCCCGAGTCCCAGCGCGCCGGCCTTAACGAAGCCGCGACGATCCATCGCATCCTTTGCGAGGTTGCGCCGGAACTCCGCGCACCCGACGCGGTCTGCTCGTTTGCCTTCGCTCATCGAGCCTCGGGGCTAATGGTTGAAGAGAAACTCCTTCGTGTTAAAGAGCGCCCAAATGATGTCTTCGTAGGAATTTTTCCGGACGGCCGGCGTTTCCTTGCCATCTTTGTCCTTGATGATGCGGTCCAGATGTGCGCGGGCGAGCAGCACCTCGCTGCCGCTGGGTTCACGGGAAAAAGCCAGCAGGAACAAGCTGCGGATTTTCTTTTCCTCTTCGGCCGACATCGCCACTTGCGCCTTTTCGAACGCAGCTTTCGCGGAGACGGCCTTGTCTTGCGCGGGTTTTTGCATATTGGCAATGAGGTCGACCAGCGCTTTCTTGGCCGCTTCAGTCTTAGCGGCGGCAGTGGCTTTCTCGATTTGGGTGTTTGCTGTCGTCAGCGCTTTGTCAGCGGCGTTTTTTTCATTTTGCGCCTTGGTGAACGCCTCGCTGACGGGCGTCTTGGCGTTGGCTAATGTTGCCGCACGGCCGTTGCCACTTGCGAGTTTGCCTTGGATGTCTTTCGAGTTAAGCAGATGCAAACTCTGCGCAAGACTCGCATCGCTGGAACGCTCACACTCGCAGGAGCTGGAGCTATCCGGCCGACCGAATACTGTCAGAAAATACGACTGGCTGTTGAACGAGTTATCCGGCAATTGCACCGCACGGGTGCCCACCGGCAACCCGCTAAAGTTCGCCTCCGAATCCGTCATCTCGTTGATCGCATCGTAGAGCACCTCGGCGTTCAGGCGCTTAGGATAGTAGCGGCTGAAATAAGTTTTGTCCTTCGCGTTGAAGTCGTTGGGGATCGAGCTGAGCTGATAGGTCCGCGACTGGCAAATGGTCCGGATGAGCTGTTTCATGTCAAACCCGCTCTTAATGAAATGCTGCGCCAACGCCTCGAGCAATTCAGGGTTCACGGCAGGATTGGTTTCGCGCATATCATCTTCAGGCTCCACGAGGCCGCGGCTGAAGAAATGTTTCCAATAACGATTCACCAAAGTTTGTGCGAAGAAAGGATTCGTCGGCTTTGACAACCAATCCACCAGCGCGTGCCGGGGATCATCATCCGCCGTGAGATCCAGCGGCTCGTCGCCGAGTCCGGTGGCTTTCACGGTGCCGCCGTCTTTTTTATTGGCAGTCTGCGCTACCTTGCGGGTGTGATAAATGACCTCCTCGCCGGGGTTGCGGCCCGCTTTGCGGCCGACGGTTGAGAAGAATGCACTGAAGCTGTAATAATCCTTTTGGCTCCATTTCTCAAAGGGATGATGGTGGCACTGCGCACATTGCATTCGGGTGCCAAGGAAAAGTTGGGCGGTATCTTCCATTTGCGTTTGCATCGTTTTCACCTCGCGATACCAAAACGCGCCGGGGTTCCGCGCCATATCGCCCGAGGCGGCGAGAACGTTGCGGGTGAACTCGTCGTAGCGCATATTCTTGTGGAGACTGTCGCGAATCCACCCGTGGAAGGCGTAGTTGCCGCGCAGCGCCGCAGTGCTGGAACGCTTGTTCCGCAACAACGCGCCCCATTTGTTGGCGAAATAATCAGCGTAATCGCTACTCGCCAGCAGGCGGTCAATAAGCTTGTCGCGCTTGGCAGGGTCGGTGCTTTTCAAAAATGCCTCAGCCTCCGCGTCGGTCGGTAGACGCCCCGCGATGTCGATGCTCACGCGCCGGATAAACGTCGCGTCATCACAAACCGCTGAAGGCGGCATACCTACGCGCTTGAGCTTGTCGAACACGAGGTTGTCAATAAAGTTGCGAGGCTGCGGCACCTTCGCCACCGGCGCGCCCAACGGCACGCTCGCCTGATACACACTCACCTGCCCGAGATACCGAATCATCACCGACACATCACCCGGCTGCTCGAAAAACGTCACGCGGCCGGTCTGATCCACCTCGGCAATTTCTTTGTCGTTTGATTCATACGTCGCGATGTGCGAGGCGTCCTCCGTGTGACCGTCGCTGTAAATTGCCGTCACCGACAACTGCTGCGCGGCATTCGCACTGACCAATCGCTGTTTCGGGTACACCTCCAACCCAACCACCGTCGGATCTTCTTCGCTGCCGCGCGGCATGCCCTGTTTAATCCAGCGCACCATCAAATCCCAATCGTAACTCTTTGTATCCAGCCGCGCACCACCACCGTGCGGCAAAATCGCCGCACCTTTAAGCAGCAACAAACTGTTCTCCGGCGCCGCCGGGCTCAAACGCCGCCCTCGCGATTCTTTCACGAGATATTCGTAATCCTCCTGCGGCTCAAAGCCGAGCAGCGAAAGACGGAAGCCATTCTGGCCGCCGCTCTTGCCGTGGCAACCACCCGAGTTACAACCGGCCTTGGTGAAAATGGGCGAAATTTCGTTCGCAAAATTAATCGGCTGTGTGACACCAAACTCCGTGACCGTCACCGTCACCGTCGATTTCAACCCGCCCGCGAGCGTCGCCGTAATCGTTGCCACCCCGTCACCCAACGGCGTGACCATTCCATTGGCGTTGATCACTACCACATTGTTCGGCGTGGCGGAATATTTCACCACGCGGCTTACATCGCCCAGCTTGCCCGCGTCCGCCGCCGAAGCCACGAGCTGTTGTCGGCTATGCTTGCCCTTCAGTGAAAACGCTTTCGCTCCCTTGCCCACCTGCGCCGTTAAATCCAACGCGCTTGGCTTCGCGGCTACGGTTAGTGCACCAGCAATCAACGCCAACGCCATCAAAGTTCCAATTTTTTTCATAAGCTTGTGAGTTCTTCCGGTTTACACAAATTCACGCCTCCGTGCAATTCTGCATCGAATGCCAATCTTGCCTGCCTTTCTTCGACGCGCCAGTACGGTAAAACCTTCAGGAATATTTCAGCCCGGCAGACTTGCTGGCGCGCACCTCCACGCCTCGAATGAACCGGAGCATGATTGACTCAGCTTATCTTGACTTGACCTCGGCTGTGGTCGAAGCACCGAAGGTGCGGCCATATATATTTGCCCGGGGCAACGCCCCAGGAATAGACACACGAATACGGTAGAGCGCTGAATGCGCATAAGAATTTTAAATCACCTTTTCATGACTTTGAAAACGAATGGGAGCTTTGGTCTTACAATATGCCCATTCTGGCAATCAGCAGACTTGGCGCAATGGGGCCAAAAGCAATCAAGGCAATACCTCATATTAAAAAATTTACAACTATTCGTCATAGTACTTTAGTTTCTGGACGCGCGAAAATGGCGATTTTAAAAATCGAGAGTCAGGAAGGGGGCTCATCTGTGGGGCCATCCGGTAATGCGAAAGGGTAGAATCCGTGGGTTTTTTGCGTTTGTCGTCAGGCCGCGAGGTAGCTTACTAGTCCGTGGTTGGGCAAAAATAGCGCCCCCTAAATCAACTCCTTCATCGGCTGCCAGCCGTCGACGAGGTATTGCGGGCGGCCGGTGAGGTCAGGCAATGTCGTCGCGTTCGGGTCAAGGCCCATGGCTTGATACAGCGTGGCGTGGACTTCGCCCATGTGCACGGGGCGGTCGGCCGGTTCGGCGGCGTGTTTGTCGCTCGCGCCGATGACTTGCCCGTGGCGCAGGCCGCCGCCAGCCATGAACGCGCAGCTCACTTGCGGCCAATGATCGCGCCCGGCGTTCTTGTTGATGCGCGGCGTGCGGCCAAATTCGCCCCACGCAATCACGCTCACGTCCTTGTCCAAGCCGCGCGCGTGCAAATCCTCAATGAGCGCCGAGAGGCCCTGGTCAAAAATCGGCGCGTGTCCGTTGACACCGCTTTTCTGGTCGTAAATTTTGCTGTGAAAATCCCAGCGGCCGAAGTTCAACGTCACACAACGCGCGCCCGCCTCGACGAGACGGCGGGCCATCAGGAAATGTGTGTTGTCGCGCGGGGCGCCGTCGCCATAATTCTTCGCGTCGCCCTTGCCGTAACGCTCGCGGATTTTTGGGTCTTCCTTCTCGAGATTCATCGCGTCGGCGAGCTTGCTGCTGGTGAGCACGCCCATCGCCTGTTGCGTGAAGGCGTCCATGCCGCGTACCGCGCCGGAGCTGTCGGCCTCGCGCCGGAAGCTGTCGAAGCTCTCCAGCAAACTGCGCCGCGCGCCAAAGCGGCCGACGCTCACGTCGTTAAGCGTCATGTCGCCGCGGCTGTGGTTGGTGGGCTTGAACGGCCCGTGGCCCACGCCGAGGAAGCCCGGCTTGCCGCTCGCGCCGTAGGGCGGATGCCCCGCCTTGGGCGCCAGCCCGATAAAGGGCGGGATGCCCGGCACATTGGCCCCCTGCAATTTCGAAAGCGCCGCGCCAATGCTCGGCCAACCGCCGGGCGCTTGCCCGTTGGTGTTGAAGGTGGATCCTTTGCGTCCGCTGTAGCACATGAACGAATCGTGGCTGCCGTTGGGCGCGCCGACAATGGACCGGATGGCGGTCCACTTGTCCATGATGCGCGCGAGCCGCGGCAGCAGCTCGGTCACGTGGATGCCCGGCACATTGGTGCGCAAGGGCGACAGGTCGCCCCGATATTCCTTGGGTGCGTTGGGCTTGGGGTCGACGAGGTCCTGATGCGGCGGCGCGCCGGCCATGTAAATCATGATGAGCGCCTTGTGGCTTTTGCCGATGCCCGCGGCGGCCTCCGCCTGCAGCAGTTGCGGCAATGCCAACCCGCCAAACGCCCCAATCCGCAGGAAATCCCGCCGACCGAGCCCGTCACAAAAGCCACCTTGGGCCTGTCCTTCGATTTTCAGCATACTATTATATAGTGCAACGGCCGGCGGAACGGTCCACCGGCCGAAATTTTCTGTTTTTTAGCCAAATATTGGCTTTTCCCAAGTTTGCGGACTCGCGGGCTCGTCCCTCCATTTTCTGGCGCGTCCCGTGGAGGGACGAGCCTGCGAGTCCGAGTCCCCGAGCCCGGCGTTTCCGTTTACACCAGCTCCGGCAGCGGGCCGCGGCCGGCGTCGGTGAGGAACTGCGGGCGGCCGTTGAGGTCGCTCAGCATTTCCTTCATCGGGTTGATGCCGACGTTGTGATAGAGCGTGGCCAAAATTTCCTGGATGTGCACGGGGCGCGAGCTGGCTTCACCGCCGGTGCGCCAGTCGGTTTCGCCGATGGCTTGGCCGTTGCGCATGCCGCCGCCGGCAAGGAAGGTGCCCATCACGCGCGGCCAATGGTCGCGCCCGGGTTGCTTGTTCTTGTTCACGCGCGGCGTGCGGCCAAACTCGCCCCACACACAAATGGTGGTGTCGTCCAGTCGCCCGGATTCCTTGAGGTCGCTGATGAGTGCGGCGAGTCCGATGTCCAGCGAGGGCAATTGCTTGCCGAGGGTGACAAAGTTGTTGCCGTGCGTGTCCCAGCTGCCCCAGCTGAGGGTGACAAAGCGCGCGCCGGCCTCGACCAGGCGGCGGGCGGTGCAGAAACTTTTCACATCGCGATAGCCCTTGGGCACGATGTACTTGGCGAGGCGTTTGGGGTCTTCCTTCTTGAGATCCAGCGCATCGACGAGCGTGCTGCTGGTGATGACGCCGAAGGCTTGCTGGTTGAACTTGTCGAGGCCCTCCATCTTGCGGCTGTTATCTACGTCGCGCCGGAAGGAATCGAAGCTGCCGAGGAGCGCCTTGCGGTCGTCCAGCCGACTGGTGTCGATGCCGTTGAGGGTGAGGTCCTGTTTGCCCTTGCCGTTGGGCGCGAAATATTTGTACGGCGCACCGAGGAAACCCGGCCCTTGCGCGCGGCTGTCGAACCCGACAAAGGGCGGCGTGCCGTTGGGGCCTTCGCCCTGCGTCTTGGCAATGACCGAGCCAATGCTGGGCCAGCCGCCGGTGGGCTGCGGGCTGCGCCGCGTGCGGCCGGTCAAGCAGTGAAAGGAATTGTGGTCATTGGCCTGGCCGACGGTGGAGCGGATGGACGTGCAGTCCTGCCACATCTTGGCCAGTTGCGGGAAATGCTCGCACACGCGCACGCCGGGCACGCTGGTGGGGATGGAGGTGAACTCGCCGCGGTATTCCTTGGTGGCGCGGTCCTTGATGTCCCACATATCCGTGTGGCTCGGGCCGCCCGGCAGGTAAATCATGATGATGCTCTTCTGCTTTTGCGCCTTGGAGCCGAGTGCCTCCTCCGCGCGCAGCAACTCCGGCAACGCCATGCCGCCCATCGCGAGCGAGCCGATTTGCAGAAAATTGCGGCGCGACACTCCGTCGCAAAAACCGCCGCTTGATTCGCCTTGAATTTTAATCATGTGTTTATCTTTCTAGCTGATAGTTGACAGTTTAAAACAGTTCTTTGATGGGTCGACCGTTTTCCACAACGTAAGTGGGGCGGCCTTGGTGGTTGAGGAACTGTAGCTTGGGATCGAGGCCGAACATTTGTATCACGGTGGCGAGCATGTCCTGCGGGGTGATATGGCGCTCGGCGGGATCCTCCAGTTTGGGGGAAGATTTGCCGATGACCTGGCCCATATTCAGCCCACCGCCGGCGAGCATCAAGGTGCAGAGCCGGCCCCAGTGATCGCGGCCGGCGTTTTTGTTGACGCGCGGGGTGCGGCCGAATTCGCCGGTGACAACGAGCAGCGTGTTGTCGAGCTGGCCGCTGCCTTTGAGATCCTCAATGAGCGCGGAGAGGCCCTGATCCATTTGTGGTGAGCGGCTCTTCATCGCGTTCTGAATTTTGCCGTGCATATCCCAGCCGCCGTATTGAATGTTGACGAACCGGCTGCCGGCGGCAGTGAGGCGGCGGGCGAGCAGGAGTTGTTCGCCCAATCCCTTGCCGTAGCGCGCGCGGACTTTCGGGTCTTCCTTTTTAATATCAAACGCGTCCTTGGCGCTGCCAAGCACAAGCTCAAATGCCTGTTGCTCAAAACCGTCGAGGCCTTCCATTTGGCCAGTACGGTCAACCTTGCGGTTGATGACGTCGATGCTGTCGAGCAGCGCGTGGCGGCTCTCGAAACGACTGGCGTCGACGGCGAGTTCCATATTCTTGCGCGCCTGTCCGCTGGGGCTGAGCGCCTGATAACGCGTGCCCAGCCAGCCAGGGCCATCGCTGCCGATGCCGCCGATGCGTACGAAAGAGGGCAGCCCGGTCACGGGATGCGCGGTGCCCTTGGCCTTGGCGATGATGGAGCCCATCGAGGGGCGCATTTTGGTGCGGTCATTGTAGCCGGTCATCACCCACGTGGTCCCAGAGCCGTGACTGCTGTTGCCGTGGGCGAAGGAGCGCACGATGGCCATGTTTTTCATTTGCTGGGCGAGCTTCGGGTAGGTGCCGCCAATGCTGACGCCGGGGATGGTGGTTTTGCATTCGCCGGTGGTGCTGCGGTACTCGCTCGGCGCATCCATTTTGGGATCAAAGGTTTCCACGTGGGTCGGCCCGCCGCCGAGCCAAACCCAAATGACGGATTTGTTGTTCAACGCGGCGCCCGCTTCTTTGGCGCGCAAAAGGTTCGGGAGCGTGAGGCCGGCAATTCCAAGTGAGCCGACCTGTAAAAAGTTACGGCGCGACTGTCCGTCGCAAGTGATTCCGGATGAGGTTCCGTTGAACGTGATCATTTTTTGTCCCTTTGTTGGTTTTTACATTGTGTTAATTTTTAACTAATTAATTCCTTCAACGGCTTGCGGCCGTGATCCACCAAGTACCGCGGGCGACCGGAGAGATCGGGCACGGTGGTGGTCTCGACGTTGATGCCCATCGAAGCGTATAGCGTGGCGAACACATCGCCGAACCGTACCGGCCGATCGACGGCCTCGCCGGCGTGCTTGTCGCTGGCGCCGATGACCTGGCCGTGATTC
Source organism: Limisphaerales bacterium (assembly GCA_014382585.1). Classification (NCBI taxonomy): domain Bacteria; kingdom Pseudomonadati; phylum Verrucomicrobiota; class Verrucomicrobiia; order Limisphaerales; species Limisphaerales bacterium. The sequence continues at coordinate 61,791 of JACNJL010000015.1, forward strand.
ATTTGGCCGCAGGCGAGCACAGCGGTGGACAGCTTCGGCCAGTGATCACGGCCGGCTTTGGTGTTGACCTTTGGCGTGCGTCCGAATTCGCCCCACACAACCACGCTGACGTCTCTGTCCATACCGCGTTGATGCAAATCCTCGACCAACGCGGTGAGGCCCTGATCCAACATCGGCATATCCTGCCGCGCGCGATTGAAATTTCCGCTGTGCCAATCCCACCGGCTGAAGGCGAGGGTCACACAACGCGCGCCGGCCTCCACGAGGCGACGGGCCATCAGAAAATCATCGAGCAGTTTGTGCGAACCGTCGGCGGCTTTCTTGGTTGTGCCGCGCCCGTAACGGTCGCGCACTTTTGAATCTTCCTTCTCGAGATTCAGCGCCTCGCCCAGCCGACTGCTGGTGAGCATCGAGAGTGCTTGTTGATTAAAAGCGTCGAGGCCTTCGATGGCGCGGGTGTTGTCCACGTCACGGCGGAGTGTATCAAAACTATCGAGCAACGTCTTGCGGTTCCCAAGGCGGTCGAGGGTTAACCCGTTCAGATTCATGTCCTCACGCGCGTTACCCGCCTTGTTGGGCAGGAACGGACTATGCGCCGGGCCGAGGAACCCCGGGGTGCCCGGATCGCCCCATGGCTTGTGGCCGGTGTTCGGCGCGAGGCCGACGAAGGACGGCACGCCCGGCTTCACCGTGCCGTGTAATTTCGAAAGCACCGCGCCCATGCTCGGCCAACCGCCTGCAGGTTGGTTAGCCTTCCGACCGCGACCGGTTTGGCATTGCCACGCATCGTGCCCACCTTCCGCGCCGACCATCGAACGAATGACGGTAAACTTATCCATCATCTTCGCCATGCGCGGGAAGAGTTCGCCGATACGAATACCGGGGACATTTGTAGAAATTTCATTCAGCTCGCCGCGAATCTCCTTAGGCGCGTTGGGTTTCAAATCCCACATGTCCTGGTGCGACGGGCCGCCGGGCAGGAAGATGTTTATGATGGCTTTGTGCCCGCGCTTGATGCCTTGATTTTGCTCCGCCTGAAGAATTTGCGGCAACGAAAGGCCGCCCAAAGTGAGGCCGCCTATTTGCAAAAAACTGCGCCGCGAAACCCCATCGCAGAACCGATATTCGTCTCCAAGTATTTTGATCATATTCAAAAGCCCTTTCGGCTGGAAAATTCGACGTCGCGGACAGGGCGGCCATTCATACAGTTGCCGCCAAAATGTCATAAAAATTTGACCGTAAAACAGAGGGATTTTGGGGCTTTTCGAGAGCCCGAGCCGAGTTACATCAACGAGCGTTTACGAAGTGGAAACCGGCGCCTCCACCGATTCATTTTTTGAGGTCGGTTCGGGGCTTAGGCGATACACGGCTTGGAGGTCGCTGAAGCCTTTGATTTCCATGGGCGGCAAGGGCTCTGCAGTGCGCCCTTCGCGGGCGGCTTCGCAGGTGGCTTCATCGACCAAAATATCCATCGGACTGGCCACCGTGCAAAGTCGGCTGGCGAGATTGGCGCCTTGGCCGATGACTGTGAAGTTTAGCCGATCCTCCGAGCCCATAAAGCCCGCGAGCATTTCGCCCGTGGCGATGCCGATACCCACCTCAATCTCGTTACCGCGCAGCATATTCAGCACTTTGCGCTCCTGCAACATGTGCCGCGCACACGCCACGGCGCGCTCAGGCGCGGTGGAGTCTTTGCCTGTGGCGCCGAAAACGGCCATAATCATATCACCCACAAATTTGTCCACCATACCGCTGTGCTCGTGGATGACCCACGTCATCGCAGTCATATGCTCATTGAGCAGCGAAACAACTTCCTCGGGTTGCATATGCTGGGTCAGCTCAGTGTATTTCCGAATATCACAAAAGAGCACCGTCATCCCGTGCGTTTCACCGCCAAGCGCCACATTGCCCTCCAGCAACCGATCGGCCACTTCCTTGTCCGCCACCTTTTCCAACAAATCCCGATATTTATTCTTTAACGATAACTCTTGCGCTGTTTCGTTGAATGCGTGGGATAATTTGCCAAATTCATCGTTATTTCTCACAGGAATCCGCACGTCATAATCGCCCTGGCGCAGGCGCATGGTGGCTTTGTAAAGGCGGCGCAGGGGCTTGAAGAGGCCGAGTGAAATGAGCCAGCTCAAGGCCATGGTGGCCAGGCCCATGAGGCCGCCGAGCAGCAGAATTTGATCGCGCAATTCCGCGCGCATCGCGAGTGGTGCGGACCAGGAATAGAGGCCGATTTTATAGGCGGTGGGCAACCCGCCGGTGGTGCCGGCGTCATTTTTCATAGGCGAATAAAAAACGCGGTATGGAATGCCGTTGAGGTTGACGAGGTCGATGCGGTTTTCCGGTTGCTCGCCGCGCACGTTACGCCGCAGCCAAGTGGCGAGGGGCCCGGTGGCTTCGTCGGGAATGGCACGGGAGTGCAGATGTCCGTCCACCCACATACCGGTCATGAGGTCGCTGATGTCGCTGAGCGTTTGTTCGCCGCGGGTGTTGAGCGGAAAGCCGAGCACCAAGGTGCCCACTTTGCGTCTGCCGTCCGCTTGCAGGACGGGTGTGCACACCAGCTCGATGAGGCCGCCTTCGCCGTCCTCCTCCAGCGCGAGATAGCCGACGCTCTGTTTATCGAGCGCGACTAAATCGGGCACAAACTCCTCAAGACGTTCGCGAAATTGGCGACGGTTTGCGTTGTCGAAAAACCCTCCAAACCGCGCCTCGGGCAGGAGTAATTCGCCCTGTTCACCGAGGAAAACGAGGAATGAAGCGGTAATGGCTTGCGCCCGCTCGCGGCCATCAATGCCTATGGTGTGGCGGAGACCGGGCGGCACTTCGGTGTTGGCGGCATTGGAGGTTGCCTCCCGCGGGCGGGCAGTGGGGGGTAAATTGCCGGCGCGTTGGATGCCGGCGGAAATGCCGCGTAATTGATCCGCAATGCCGCGCCGGGTTTCGGCCACAGCGCGATCATAAATCTCCGCGATGATGCTCGGCTGTTTTTCTAATGCAGAGCGCAAGGGTGAGGGCGCGAAGGACTTGCGCTGGCCACGAAGGGGGTCATCAAGTTGAGCGGCGAACTGGTTGATGGCGCCGCGCATTTGACGGCTCATGGCGAGGCGGGCGGCGGTATTTTCTTCCGTCTCCATTTCCTCGGCCAGTTTGCGAAATTCCTCGGCCAACATCCGCTGTAGCTGATGACGGGCGAGCTGATAGAGGCGTGTGGTTTCGCGGCCTTCCAGCGCGGTTTGCACCTGCGGGCGGGCAGCGAAATCGATTGCTTTTTGGCGGACCACGCCCAGCCGCGCCCCCTGTTCCCGCGGTAAATACGTGAGCTGTTCGTTCACGCGATCGCGAAAAAGCTGGTCATGCGCCGCCTCCACGCGCCGCAGCGACACGTGCAGCATCACTGCGGTGCACAGCGCCACCACCGTCAACATCGCCAGCAGCAGCTTAATTCTAAATCCTAGTCGAAACATCGCGAAACATCGTTTATGAGACACCGTTGTGGCCAATCCTTTGGCTCAAAATACTTTTACTCTATGTGGGCCCCTATAAGAGACGCAAAAAATGGCCAAAGGGATTCAAAAAATCAGCGTTTTCGCCCGCTTCTTTCCGGCCTATTAAAGCGAGACCCTACCCGAAAAACAGCCGCCCTTCGAGCTTCGGGTTTGTCATTCTCAATAATCCTGACCCACCCCCCTGATTTCCTGCCCCGAAATATGGCGGGCCTCGAGAGCCATCCCCTCATTGAACCCTTGTTTTGTGGGCTCATCATCGTTTTTCACATCGTGCGTGAATTTTGGGACAATTGCGGAAAATTCACGCCTTTCATCCCTGCGCAAACCCAATTAAACCCAATTAAAATCAATTTTAAGTGGAAAACACGCATTTTTATGTTGGCACAAGACTTGCATTCAACTTTGGCAACCTGTGATGGCTATGGATGTAGCCGCTGCAAAACTGCGCTCCCAGAAAGGGCGCACAACCCAAA
>JACNJL010000015.1:65833-75348 GCA_014382585.1 Limisphaerales bacterium
AAAGGGCGCACAACCCAAACTAAAAACTAAAACTATGAAGAACCAAATCAAAAAGGGTTTTACCCTTATCGAATTGCTGGTGGTCATCGCCATTATTGGCATTTTGGCCAGCATGCTCCTTCCTACCTTGGCTAAAGCCAAGAAAAAGGCCAACCGCATGAAATGCTCAAGCAACCTCGGGCAGCAGTCCAAGGCTTACATCAGCCAGGCTGGTGAAACAGGCGGCTTTATGTGGCTCCTGCAGGATCGCGATGCGCTGGATGCTTACGCATCGGATTATCGGGATAACACCCCCACTACCGACCACAGGTACGATTGGGGAAACCACGGTGACCAAACCGTCAAAGGCCCTAACGGCGTTCCTGCTGGTTATCGGTTCTACCCGCGTTTACATATGAACGACATTCGTTTCGTGAATGTTTCCCCCGGCATCCGCAGCTCACTGGCTAACGCCAAAATGTTGCTCTCGCCCTCCGATCCGAAGTCCAAACGCTTCAACCAATTGGAGAGCACCCGCGGCAAACTTGACGGTGGCAGCTTCGCCTACATCGATAAGGGTAGCCAACATGGCTACCACACCGATCACCGAGGTGGCAGCTATGGCTTCCACATGGGTGGCGATGACCAAAAAGCCGAATCCGTTCTGCACTTCACCCGCAACGTCCAAGGCGAGGGTTGGGACTGGGCCATGATGCCTCGCGGCTGGTCCCTCGGCGGCTGGTGGTGGGTGAGCCCCACGTTGCGTGTGGGCACCCAAAGCGCCAACGAAAACAACCACAAGTGGGTTGGCGTAGACAACACCAACAGCGCCGGTATGGGCGGCAACGCTCGAGGTGGCGCCCACGGCATGTCCGGACTGGACGGCGGCCAAGGCAGCTACTCAACTGCTGATGGTTCCGTGAAGCAGGCCGACGACGGCCAGTGGACCGCAGCCCTCTACACGGCACAAAAGCAAAAGGGTGGTCAAACTGACTTCCCACGCCGTGGTTCGGTCAGCCGTCACCTGCACTAAGCTGCAACGACCTGATTAACATTCAAGCCCCCTGGCGAAAGCCGGGGGGTTTTTTTGTGGGCCTTCATTCATCGCGCGGGCTCAGCCGGAGCTGATTCGGAGCAGGGTTGGGTGAGCGTTCAATGCCCTCGGATTGATGACAAAGCCGCAAGGATGAATCCCTTGAAACCAACAGCCCGCATCCAACAAAGCAACAAGGCACAAAAAAAGCCCCCCAGATTGGGGGGCTTTGTGATTAATATGAAGGTCGTTTAGTTGCCTTCTTCGCCACCACCTGCGGGGGGGGGAGGAGCTGCGTTGTTGGTGTCGCCGTCGCCAGCACCACCCTCGGGAGTCTCTGTTGCGCCGCCGTCATCTTCAGCGGCGCCACAGCCAACCATAAACGTGGAGAGAGATGCCACGGCGAACGCGGTGGCCACATATTTAGTGTATTTCTTTAGCATTTTTTCTTTCTGGGTTTTCTTTGACAGGATCGATTAATCGGCCCCGTCGCCAAGGCGACTGAGCGGGCTCATTTTGCGGGAAAGACCGAACGGTTGCAACTTTTTTTTCCATCAAAAAAATCCCTCGGCAGTCCAACGGGACGCGCGGATTTACCGCATCCACATTTGATAAGGGCGCGTGAACCCGCCCTGCCGATGCCTTAATTGGAGGTTGTATCGGAGCCTTCCCGCGCATAGAATTAACGAACCTAATCCTTTTAACGCCCATGAACAAAATATCCCTGCTCCTCCCGCAGTGTGTGATCGCGTTCGCCCTTGCCTTGGCCCTTGCCTTGGCCCTTGGCTCGAGCTGCTCGCGTGACGCCAAACCCACCCCGCCCGCCGGAGGTTCGTCCGGCAAACAATCCGCCGAACGCGTCGTTCAAGCTTCCGATTTGAATCGGCGCCCTGATGGGCTGCATTATTTCAGGCAGGATACCGTCCCGTTTACCGGTGTGGTCAAAAGCACCCACACTAATGGCAAGCGGTGGATGGAAAAACCGTATAAGGACGGCCAGCCTCACGGGAAATGGCAGGAGTGGGATCCGGAGGGGAAACAAAGAACGCAGCTCTCTTTTGTCGATGGAAAACGTGACGGGGAATGTTCCGAGTGGCACCCGAACGGCCAACTCCGCTGGCGGGCGGTATTTCGCGATGGCCAACCGGAAGGGAACTGGGATGAATGGGAACCGGACGGCCTGCACGTGGGGCACCGCGAGTTTGAGGGAGGGCGTTTGGTCAAAGAATCCCTGCCGGAGGAATTGAAACAACGGATGCAAACGATGACCAACGACCGGCAGCAACTGGATCAAACGGTGTGGAAAGAGGAAACGGCCGCCCAACAGGTAGAGGCGGTGTTCACGGATTTGTGGGATGAACTGCGCGGGGCCAAGGATAAGTTTGCGCCGCTGGCCGAATTCTCGTTCTCCAGCCTGAGCCTGCCGACACAGCAATCCAACCGCACGCTGGAATGGGGCATTCTCGATCGTCGGCTCGCGCTGAGCGCGGACGCCAAACCACTGAACCCGGCCGAATGGAACGCATGGCTGGCGGCCCGCAAAGCCGAAGGCTGGACGTTGATCGAATCGGAATGGCATCAGGAAAAATTTGCATTCAAGCAGGGGTCCGAACGCGCGGCCGATTCGCTGTTCCGTTTCACGCTCCACGTGCAACACCAAACCCGCCGCGTGATCCTCCGGGGCGAACTGGAAGTGGAATGGCCGAACCTGCAGGATAAGCAATCACTCAAAGTGGGCGCCCTTGCGGTCACCTCCATCCGCGCACTGGAGCGCACCGGCGCGCCGCCGTTTGCGACGCAACTGAAGATCACCACCTCCAACGAAAAGGGCGACGCACTCGCGCCCACGCTGGTGGTGGATCTGAATGACGACGGCCTGCCGGAAATCATTTTGCCCGGCGCCAATGAACTGCACTGGAACCGCGGCAACTGGAAATTTGATCTCGAGCCGTTGCTGCGCTTTCAGCAGGTGCCTCCCTCGACAGGGATCGTTGCCGATTTCAACGGCGATGGCCGGAAGGATCTGCTGGCCTTCTCCAAAGTAGGCAGCCCGATGCTGTACCCGGCCGACGCCGCAGGACGGTTCAGCCTGCAGCCCACGCCGGTGCGGTTCCCTATGATGCGGGAAATCAAAAGCCCTTCCGCCTGTAGCGCGGGCGATGTGGATGGCGATGGCGATCTGGATGTGTGGATGATGCAGTACAAATTCCCGTACATCAAAGGCCAGTTCCCCACGCCCTATTATAATGCCAACGACGGGTACCCCTCCTTTTTGCTCATCAACGACGGTCGTGGCAATTTCACCGACGCAACTGAGGCGGCCGGACTGGCGGGCAAACGCTTCCGCCGTTCATACAGCGGATCGCTCGTGGACCTCGATGGTGATGGCGATTTGGATCTCATGAACGTCAGTGATTTTTCCGGCCTCGATCTGTATCTCAACGATGGCCAAGGCCGCTTCACCGACGTCACCGCCACCCTCGGCGAAGATCGGTTCAGCTTTGGCATGAGCCACGCCCTGGGAGATTTTAATAGCGACGGAAAGCTCGATTTGTACATGACCGGTATGGGCTCCACCACCGCGCGCCGGTTGGAAACCATGAAGGCCGGCCGCAAAGATTTCGCGGGCCACCAAGTGCACCGGATGAAAATGGGCTACGGCAACCGCCTTTTTCTCGGCGGCGAAAACGCCTTTGTTCAGGCGCCTTACAATCATCAGATCGCCCGGGCCGGTTGGAGCTGGGGCGTCACGGGCGCGGACTTCGACCTCGATGGCGATCGCGATCTCTTCATCGCCAATGGCCATCTGAGCCGGGAATCTTCCAAGGATTATTGCACCACCTTTTGGCGGCACGATATTTACTCGGGCAATTCCAAAGCCAACCCCGTGCTCGGCGAGTTTTTTGTGGACCTTCACGAGCAACTGCAAAGCAACTGCTCGTGGAACGGCTTCGAGCACAATGTCTTTTACCTCAACCTCCCCGGCGAAGGGTTTGTGAATGTCGCTTTCCTCCTCGGCGTGTCGCATGAGTTTGATTCCCGGATCGTCGTCGGCACCGATTTTGATGCCGATGGCAAACCGGATTTGCTTGTGTCCCAGCTCTCCGCCAAGAAACGTGGCTCCACCGAGTTACTGCACCTCATCAAGAACAACTGGAAAACTTCCGGTGGGTGGATTGGAATGCGCTTGAAGGGCAGCCCCGGCATCTCGCCCCTTGGCGCGATGGTAAAACTCAAGGCAGGCGATAAAACCCTCATCCACCCGGTCACCTCCGGCGATTCCCTGTGGGCACAACACCCCGCAATCGTTCACTTTGGCCTTGGCGATCTAAAATCCGTTGAGGCGGTGGAAATCAATTGGGGCAACGGAAAAACCACCCGCATTCAAAACCCCAAAATCAACCAATACCACCTCGCGCAACCCGAATAGCGCCCATCTATTTTCCACGCATGCGCGTGGATTTTACGCGCGCTGCGTGAAAATTAGCCCGCTGGACACCTCTGGTTTTGGTTTTTGCTCGTTTTAGGTTAAATTTCTGGTTTTTTAAACATGGCACAAAACTTGCGTGCGCCGCATTGTGGATTCGTGTCCACAAACAAAACCCGTGCCGCGAAGGCATGCAACTCAATACCTAAAAAACTACAACCCATGAAAAACCGATCAAATAAAGGATTTACCCTGATTGAGCTCCTGGTGGTCATTGCCATTATCGGCATCTTGGCCAGCATGCTCCTCCCCACCTTGGCCAAGGCCAAAAAGAAAGCAAACCGCCTGAAATGTTCCAGCCAAGCCGGTCAATTGGCCAAGGCTTTCACCAGTTCGGCCACAGATCAGGATGGACTTTTCCAGTGGGAGATGACCGAGACGGATCTAAACTATCTCGCTGATACTGCTAACGAAGAATTAGGCATCGTTTCACAGGGAATGATTAATAGAGGCCACCCCGGACCGAAGACTCAGTACCATTACAGCTGGGGGATGTTCAAGCACATCGAATACCTTTGGATCAACCCCAATGTTCGGAGTTCACTCGATACCTCCCGAATGTTGCGTTCACCCTCAGATTCTAAAACCAAGCGCCATAATGATATGGACTGGCGAAATGGAAAACTAAGTAATGGCGGCTGGTGCGCGCAAAAAATGCGCACACGCTATAAGGTCAATACCAATGCGCAAAGCTACTGCATTCATCCCGGAGGCGATAGTCAGAATGGCAACAAAATTCTGGCCACTACTCATAACCTAATGGGTGATACCTCTGCAGCCGGCTATCAGGCGAATGCCAGTAATCTCATGATTCGAAATCGGCGCGAATTCTTCGATCAAGGCATCTGGCTTTCGGCATCCCAAATTGGCCAGCAAAATGCCGATGGCAATGAGTATGTCAGTTTTGTTGGCCCCTCTACCTCCGGCAATTGGGTCAGGACCACAAATAGTTCAGGCACGGCCAAACGCACGTTCAGCGTCAATAAGCAGCGCGCTTTTTCCGGCCTTGATGCCGGGCAGGGGCAGGTAGCGAAATCCGATGGATCCGTTCAAATGACGGATGATTCGGGATTGCAGTCTGCAGTCAAGGAACACGCGGAGTCTAAGGGTGGGCTCAATTCCGGTCTCTCGGAAGTGTTGATGACCTCTCACTGCCACTAACAAGAAATTCGGCAAAAAAGAAAGGGCGGAGGATCACCTCCGCCCTTTTTGATTTTATATGAAGGGATTCCTAATCTAACTCCCGGTAGATCCATCCCCTTCAATGGTGCCTTCTTCTTCCGGGCTTTGATCAGCGGGTGGAACATAATCAGAACCTGTTTCGTCCTCAGAGGAACAACCGATCCCGAAGTTTAAGCACCAGAGGAGACAAGCAATAACAGCAAGCGTTTTGTTTTTCATTAATTTCATTGATAATCGTAGGTTCTCTGCGTGACAACACGCAACGCCGCTCAATCTAGCCGCTCAATGAGTTGCAGTCAAAGCCAACCTTCTCCCAAAGGGCAAACTCACCCAGCAGAAGGGCTTCGGCATCTCGCCACTGGGCGCAATGGTAAAACTCAAGGCAGGCGATAAAACCCTCATCCCCCGGTCACCTCCGGCGTTTCTTTTTGGGCACAACACCCCGCAATCGTTCACTTTGGCCTGGGCGATCTAAAATCCGTTGAGGCGGTGGAAATCAATTGGGGCAACGGAAAAACCACCCGCATTCAAAACCCCAAAATCAACCAATACCACCTCGCGCAACCCCAATAGTGCCCATCCGATATCAGCGCACGAGCGTGTATTCTACACGCAATGCGTGAAAATCAGCCCACTGGGCACCCCCTAGATTTTGGGTTTTGCTCTTTTTAGGTTGGGTTTCTTGTTATTAAAAAATGGCACAAAACTTGCGGCCATTGTTTGGTGGACTTGTGTCCATAATCAAAAAACCCGTGCCCGCGAAGGCATGCAACCCAAAACCTGAAAAACTACAAACTATGAAAACCCAGACAAATAAGGGATTTACCCTGATTGAGCTTCTGGTGGTCATTGCCATTATCGGCATCTTAGCCAGTATGCTTCTTCCCACCTTAGCCAAGGCCAAGAAGAAAGCCAACCGCATGAAATGCGCCAGCCAAGTCGGTCAAATCAGTAAAGCCTACATCGGACACGCAACCGACATGGAAACCTTTCCGTGGTTGATGATGGATCGCGACAATATGGCTATGTACACGCCTGATTATAAAAACTCGGCCTACCAAACCACCGCCCATTACACCTCATACGGAGACGACTCCATGAAGAATGGGCCAGACCCCGTAAGAACCGGGTTCCGTTGGATTTGGGCCTACCATGTCGGAGATATCCGCTTCGTGCTCATGATGCCAACCATCCGCCGCGCGCTCGACAATGCCAAAATGATTGGCTCCCCCTCGGACCCGAAAGCCAAACGCTACAACCAGCGTGAAGCCACCCGCGGTAAAATCGATGGCGGCAACTGGGGTTACGCCACCACGCGTAATTTCCATTACGTGCATACCTACGCCGGCAGCTACGGCCATCACCACGCCGGTGACGACCAATCCCCCGAAATCAATGCTCAATATGACGCGCAACTTCACGGGTGGGGGCCGCACCTGGGCCTATCTTCCCCGCGGCAGATACATCGGCTGGAACGGAAATGTAGCCCGTCAAGTACACTCGGGTAAAGGTGCAAGCGCTGCTACCGCGCTCCTCGGCCCAGGCGAAGGCTCCGGCCAAAACCAAATGGCTGGCCTCGATAGTGGCAATGGCAACTGGTCCACCTCAGATGGCTCCGTAGTACAAGGCGACCAAGTTCAATGGAATGAAGCCATCCACACCACCACCCAATCCATAGGTGGCAATCTGGATCGTACGAACAATTCGGTGAGCCGTTTCCATACTAACTAAATCTGGATTATTCCAATCGCATTCATTACATCTCAAACCCTCCCGTAAAAACGGGAGGGTTTTTTTGTGATCTCAAAAAGCCTCATTGCGGGTAGACACAAAAAAAACCCCGGAAGCCGGGGGGTTGAGCGTTGGCAATTTATTCAGTGCCGGTAGAAGTTCCTTCAGGAGGGGCTCCCTCGGGTTGCTCTTCACCAGGAGCAGGTCCATCACCGGTGTCTCCATCATTGTCTTCGCCCTCCATCGGGCCGGAATCAGCGTCATCCGAACACCCGGTAAACATTGCCACGCCGGCAGTCACTGCAGCTGTAGCAACCAGTTTAGTCAGTTTATTTTTTAGCATTTTATTGAGTTGTTGGGTAGCCCCGTTCATACGCGGCATAACTGCCACAGTCCCGAATTTACCCGCAAATGGCAAGGCCATTTCAGATTCAACCGGACTAAACTGAACAAATTAAGGCAGTTCCTTGAGCTTAATATCCCGATACCAAGCCTCGCTCGGCGGTCCGCCGTGAATTTGCAACGCGATTACCCCCGCCAGCGGGATCTTTGGATCCGGCTCGGTGTAATCGACCGTCAACTGACCGTTAATGTACAACCGGACGCGCCGGCCTTCGCAATGGATTTGATAACGGTTCCAATCATCAGGTTTTAGCACTTGTTTGATCAACGCCGCCTCGGCCCGTGCCAGCATCGTGCGGCGGCGCGATTCGTCATATAAACTGCCCCACCAGCCCACGCCCATATCCGCTTGATAGCCCACCACCTCGTGGTGATTCGGAATCCGTTTCGTGCGAAACTGAATCCCCGCATTCGCCTTCGGGCCGCCAAGCAGCTTCACCTCCAGCGTGAGGATGAAATTTTTGTAAGTCTTCTTCGTACACAAGAATTCATTGCGGGGAATCTTTTCCTTCAATGACCCTCCCACAATCGCCCCTTGCTCAATGCGGAAGGATTGTTCGTTCCCCTCCCAACCGGCCAAAGTTTTGCCATCAAACAATTTGACCCACTCGGCGGCCTCCCCCAAGCAGGTTTGACACACAATGAGCGCGGTGAGCGCGATCCCCAATCGGTTAATTGTTCGCATGCCCGAGCTTACCACGCGCCCGCCGAAAAACAATCGGTAACAATGGCAGGCCGTTCCCGTCTAAATGAGTATGAAGATTGAATTAACCAAAATCGACAAAGTGTTCCTCGCCTGCACAGGCGGCGTCACCTTGCTCGCCATGTTCAGCATTTCATTAATGTAACGCTGAATTCACCCCCTGTTTATCAGGAAAACCGTGTATGACAAAAAAAACCCTTGCAGCCCGTGGCTCATTATGTTGCCTTCCCCGCGCATCAGGAATGGCTCTGAGATGAGTCTGGCAACCTGGCAACGGAGCAAGCCAAGGTGCCTTGGAAAATAACTGTGTTATTAGCCGATGTGTGGGGCCAATCCCCAAACAACAAACTCCGGGGAGATGATCCGCCGCTGATGCACTATATTAGCGGCGTTTTGATTTCTGGAACCTGAAGCGTTTAAAACAAGCGCACCATGAAAACACATACCCTATCTGTAAGAGTTAACCGAAAAAATCCGGATCACCATCTGTGGAATAACCACGGCACCTGGTGGCTGCACTATACGCTGCACCTGGCCGATTTCACCAAACGCCGCGTCCGCAAAAGCCTCGGCACGAACTGCGTGAATGAAGCCCGCACCCGCCGCGACGTATTGCTCGCCGACCTCGCAGGCAAATAACCCAACCGGATCAGTTTAACCCAACGGCGCCCCTCACCGGGCGCCGCTTTTTTGTGCCCAAACAATCTCAAGAACTCATTGGCAAAGGTGTCCCCAACTCGTCCACGCCAAGCCCAACCCCGAAACCGCCAAGATTTTTGGAGGGACGAGCCTGCGAGTCCGTGGCTGTCCCTAGCGCAAGCGGACTCGCAGGCTCGTCCCTCCAGCGCGAAGCTGCCCCAGGGTAGGGCGTGCTCTCCGAGCGCGCCTTGGCCGCCTCTCCGAGGCGGCCCTACCTTTCACGGAACCTCCAAAAATTAGAACCCTCGCTGCGCTCGCCTTGAAGGGTTGAGGTTCAAGCACCAAGGTTCAAGGGATCA
>JACNJL010000016.1 GCA_014382585.1 Limisphaerales bacterium
CGCCCGTGCGGTTGGTCCAGTGACCGGTGATCAACGCCGCCCGCGTCGGCGAACACGTCGGCGCCACGTGGTAATCGGTGAGCCGCACGCTCTGCGCATGCAGCTTGTCCAAATGCGGCGTCTTCAAAACCGGATTCCCGTGGCACGACAAATCGCCATAGCCCTGATCATCGGTAATCACCAACACCACGTTGGGCCGTTTGGCGGCCTGGAGATTGAGTGCGCACAGGAATACAATGAGGAGTGAAAAAAACTTTTTCATGTGAGAACGGCCACTCAACCGTGTTTCAGCGCAGTCGTCAAGGATGCGCGCCATTTGGAGTGCGCCGGCTGAGCGTAGCGGCGACGGCGCTTTCGAACCTGCGAGTGCCCCCCAAAAGCGGTGTCGCGCTACGCTTGCCACCGCACTCCAAATGGCCTCACTTCTTCTTCGGCTTTTTTCGGTCCGGACGCCCGCAGCGCCAACCCTAACCGGTTCAGCCAGCAAACGGATTGACCACTTTCACGCCGGCCCGCTTGAAATCATCCACATTGCGCGTGGCCACACTGAGCCCATGCGCCTGCGCGGTGGCGGCGATGAGGCTGTCCTTGATCGGCATCGCCGTACCGCGGCGTTTCAAGCGCGCCAGCATCCGTGCCCATTCGCCCGCCACCGCAGCATCAAACTCCAGTACGCGCAACCGCGCCTTCAAGGTGCCGAACCATTCCGCCAAGCGCTTTCGCCGCCGGCTGGCGGGCAGGGTCAGAATACCGTATTCCAACTCGCCCAACACCACCGGGCTCACCGCCAAATCCCGTTCGTGTTCCCGCAGCCATTCAATGACGCCCGCATCCGGCGCGGGCTTGGTCGGCTCGCTCAGCACATTGGCATCGATCAAAAACTTCACAGCGTGTCGGTCGATTCCGAAGGCAATGGCTCAAACCAGTCCTTCTCCGGACACGCCAGCAGCCAATCCACCAAGCCATCGTTGACCGGCGCGGCCTTGCGTTTCAGAAGGTATTCCCCCTCCTCCACGCGTTCGACATCAAAGCGCTGCCCCGCTTGCAGCTTGTCGCGTTTGCGAATTTCCGAGGGCAACACCACCTGCCCCTTGCTGGAGATCGTCGTTTCCATGAAGGTAAGATAACGTCTTACCTCGGTATCGTCAACCCGACAATGGGTCCGCGGACTCGCAGGCTCGTCCCTCCATTGGAGGGGGGTTATTTCTTCGGCTTCTTTCGCGGTGGGCGGCGGGGATTGCCCTCGAGATAGCTTGTGCGACGGACGATTTCGCCGCCCTTGAATTTTAAATCGAGTTTGGAATGATCGAATGGGTAGCCCTTGTAATCGCGCAGGTAGACGGCGGCGTTGAAGGTGAGCATGAGTTCCTGCTCGGTTCGGGCGGTGTTCAACACGCCGAGCAATGTGGGCATGGGGTCGGAGGCCTGGAGGCTGCCGAGGAATTCCGCGGCGCGCATCCGCACCATCAAATTCTCATGCGTGAGCAGCTTCTTCACCAGCGGCACCAGCGGTCGCGCCTCTTCGCCAATCACGCTGGCGGTGGTGCAGGCCCAGTACAGTTCCATCGGCGGCTTGGCCTTGAGCGCGGCGGCCAGCGGTTTGCGAGCCTCGGCAAAGGGCAGCAACGCCAGATCGGCGATGTCGGCGAGTCGATTGATTTCCTTATGGTTGAACGCCCCAAATCCCACGCCGTCTTTCAGCGCATTTTGCACCATGAAATTCTCGGGAAAGAAACTGAGGTCATGAATGTCGCGCAGTTTCTTTTGCAGGCGCCCGCGCAGATCGGCCAACACGGCGGCGTGCTTGGGGTCAGCGGCGAGATTGTTCACCTCATGCGGATCGGCCTCCACATCAAAGAGCTGCTCGGCCGGGCGGCGTTGATGAAATTGGAGCTGCGCCTCGTTGAGCTTACCGGCCTTGGCCAGCTCACGCCACTCGGTGAACGCCAGCATTTTGTAGCGATAATTATTCTGCAACGCATCGGGATAAAAACCCTGCAGATTGCGGATGTAGGTGTACTTGCCTTTGCGCAGCGTGCGCACGAGATCATATTTTTCATCAAACCGATCCGCGTAGCCAAAGGCCTCATCGCGCGCGGCGAGCGCCTTGGCACTCACGTTCTTGCCGAGAAACGCCCGACCATCGGTGAGTTTGTGCGGCTGCAGCCCGGCCAGGTTGAGCACCGTGGGCCCGAAATCAATGAAGCTCACAAAGCCATCGGTGCGGGTGCCGCGTGGGTGATCGGCGAGATGCGCGAAATTTTTCGGGATGCGCACCACCAACGGCACGTGCAGACCGCTCTCGTAAGCGTACCCCTTGCCGCGCGGCAACACGCCGCCGTGGTCGCCAAAGTAAAAGATGAACGTGTCTTCAAGCAGTCCGTCGGCAGCGAGCTGTTTCACCACGTTGCCGAGCTGGCTGTCGATGGTTTGAATGCGATCCAGATAGCGCGCGTGGGTGTAGCGAAACAGCGGTGTATCCGGATGATAGGGCGCGAGCTTCACTTTCGCCGGGTCATGCTTTGTCTTTTCGTTTTCAAACACCTGCTGCGAAAAGTGAAGCGAACTCTCATGCGATTGCCCGAACGATTGCATGTAGAAAAACGGTTGCCCCTTCGCACGTTTACGCCAACTAGCGTTGCGTGAAGATTCATTCCACAACTCTTTCATATTGTTCACGAAGTTGTAGTCCGTTTTGGAATTGTTCGCGGCGTAATAGCCCGCCTTGCGTAACATTGCACTCCATGGATGGTAGCCTTTGGGCAGATTGGCCATAGCTGATTTACGGTGGTACTGAAACCCGGCCCGTGGAGCCAAGAGCGAGGTGGCCAAAGTGGAACGCGCCACCGAACACACCGGGCTATTGGAAAAGGCGTGATTGAAGGTTAAGCCATCTTTGGCCAAGGCCTCGATATTCGGCGTAGTCGCCCCATAACCGTACAGCTTCAGGTAATGGATTGAGTTATCCTCGGAAACGAGGAAGACAAAATTCGGCCGCTTGGCCGCCATCGTGCTGCCGGCCAACAGCAGCAACGCGCACAGGGAAAGGAGTAACTTACGCATGAGAATCAGCCGCCGATTGAAACCGCAAACCGGCTACGGGTCAATCGCGCACCGATTACTTCTGCGGCTTTCCTGCGGCATCGCGGGCGAATTGATCGGCCTGCATTTGCCACACGCGCTCCAGTTCCTTTACCTTGGCCGGGAAACGGGTCGCCAGATTGCGCGCCTCCGCACGGTCCTTGGAGAGATCGAACAACTCCCACGGCTGATCCTTAGCCGCCACCAGTTTCCAATCCTTCACCCGCACCGCGCGATTGCCCTCGTGCGCCCACCATAGCGTGTCGCGTTTCAGGACCGCGTCTTTGGCAAACACCGGCACCAGACTGCGGCCCGGACCGGCTGGAGCGTTCGGCCCGGGATACGCCTTCGGCAGGCCCGCCAGCTCCAGCACCGTGGGCACCACATCAATCACGTGCCCCTGCGTCTGGCGCAACTCGCCGCGCGCGGCAATGCCCTTCGGCCAATGCGCCACCAACGGCGTGCACGCGCCGCCTTCGTGCACCCAAGTCTTGTGCATGCGAAACGGCGTGTTGCTGGCGGTCGACCAGCCGGCGCCGAGGCACAGGTACGTGAAGGCCGAGCCCAACGGCGCTTTCGGGTCATGCCCGTCGCCGCGCACCATCACCTCCGCACTCGCGCCGTTGTCGGACATAAACAAAATCAGCGTGTCATCAAAGGCCTTCATCGCGCGCAATTGATCCAGCACCCGACCGATGGCGCGATCCATCGAATCCACCATCGCGGCGTGCACAGCCATTTTGTCCGCCTGAAAGATTTGCTGTTCCTCGGTGAGTTGTTTCCACGGATCCGGATAACGGACCTCGCCCGGGCCGAGAATTTTGTAGGCGTCCGGAAAATGATACGGCGGCCCCACCTTGGGCTCCACGGCAGGCAACGGACCGTGAACGAGGCCGAGTTGCTTTTGACGCTCCCAACGATCCGCGCGAATTTTCTCCCAACCCTGCCGATATCGCGCGCGGTATCGCTCGATATCCTTGGGCAACGCGTGCAACGGAAAGTGTGGCGCGGTGAAGGCAAGGAAATGAAAGAACGGTTTGCTGGCATGCTCCTGCTGATGCTCCTTCAACACCGTGATCGCGTGATCGGCAATCGCGTCGGTCGCATAAAAGTCCGGGCTAATCGGCGTAGCCGGTTGACGTTGGTCATCGAGGAAATGAAATTTCAGCCGAAAGAAACCGTGGTTGTTAATGTAGTAAGAACGGTCGAATCCGTTGGCCATCGGCATGCCGTCGACGTGCCATTTACCGGAGTGGTACGAGCGATAACCCGCGGGCTTCAGCATCACCGGCAAGAGCCGCGCCCATTCCGGCCGGTTGCCCCGCCGCACGGCGCCCGAGCGATCACGCCGCACTTGTTGCGCGTAATAACCGGTCAACATCGCTGCCCGCGTCGTCCAGCATCGTGCCGTGTTATAAAACTGCGTAAAGCGCAAGCCGTTCCGAGCCAGACCATCCAGATGCGGCGTGGCAATCTCGCCCCCGTAACAGCCGAGATCCGAATAGCCCATGTCATCAGCCATGATCACCAGCACATTCGGCGCCTTGGCGTGGGCCCAGTTCAGGCACAGCAGCAATATCGCAAACAAACGCATGAGCGGATTCAACCGGCTATTGGCGTGGGGGGCAATCTTCTTCACCACAGAGACACCGAGAACACAGAGAGAAATCAACGGACTCGCAGGCTCGTCCCTCCATTGAGTTTAGCTGGAGGGACGAGCCTGCGAGTCCGCTTTCATCAAACACTCTGTGCCCTCTGTGTCTCCGTGGTAAAAACCCAACGCTTGCTCACACAGCTAGGATTTGCGAGTTTCTCCGCACCATGAAACGGATTCTGGCCCTGATGATTTGCCTGCTCGGCGCGCACGCCCAAGCCGCGAAACCCGAACAGCCCCCCAACATTCTTTGGATTTATCTGGAGGACGTCAGCGGCTGGTTCAGTTGCTACGGCGAGAAACTCATCGAGACGCCGAATATCGACAAGCTCGCCGCGCGCGGCATTCGCTTTGACCGCTTTTACACGCCGGCCGGGGTGTGCTCGGCCACGCGCTCTAGCATCATCGTGGGCGCCATGCAAACGACCTTCGGCATCCACAACCATCGCAGCGGCCGGCCTGATTTTCGTGGCCAGAGTATGGGGAAAGATTTCGATGACATCCGTTTGCCCAAAGGGGTAAAAACCTTGCCGGAAATTTTTCGGGCAGCCGGTTACTGGACATTTAATGAAGGCGGCAAGGACGACTACAATTTCAAGCATGACCGTGATGACATGTATAATGACCCTAAAATCACACGGAGCCGTGGCTTACCCCCGGCAGCACTGGTCACCGGCAATTGCTGGAAGAACCGCAAACCCGGCCAACCCTTCTTTGGCCAGGTACAATTAAAGGGAGGTAAACTGGGCAGGCACGCTCCCAAGGTGATTGACCGCGCGAAAGTTTCGGTGCCGCCCTACTATCCGGATATCCCCGAAGTCCGCGAAGAAATTGCCCATCACTATGACTGCCTGCTCAAGACCGATGAACAGGTGGGCCAAATCATTGCCGCCCTCAAACGCGATGGCTTGTTTGAGAATACACTGATCCTGTGCTTCAGCGATCACGGCTATAAACTGCACCGGCACAAACAGTTCCTTTATGAAGGCGGCATCCAAATGCCCATGATCGTGGCGGGGCCGGGAATTAAGGCGGGACAGGTGCGTAAGGATTTAATTAGCGGCATCGATATTGCCCCGGCCTGTTTGGCAGCGGCCGGGATCAAGATTCCCAAGTACATGGAAGGCGCCGATTTTCTGGCCACGAATTATCAGCCGCGAAAATTCGTCACCGCCGCCCGTGATCGGTGCGACTACACTATCGAACGCATCCGCGCCGTCGTCACGCCGCGCTATAAATACCTGCGCAACTACCTCACCGACCGCCCCTTCATGCAGCCCAGCTACAAAGACCCCTGGCCTGTCTCCAAAAAATTCCGCGAGATGATGGCCAACGGCGAGATGAACAAAACCCAGCTCATTTTCTTCGGCCCCAAAAAAGCCCCCGAAGAACTCTACGACCTCGCCAACGACCCGCACGAGATCCATAACCTCGCCAACGACCCCAAGCACCGCCAAGCCCTCGAGCAACACCGCCAGTTGCTCGCCGATTGGATCAAAGAAACCGGCGATCAAGGCCAACAAACCGAAAGCAACGCCGGCCTCCTCGCCACCCTAAAACGCTGGGGAGACAAATGCGTCAACCCCGAATACAACCGCGTGCGGGCGAAGTTGAAGAAGTAAGGCCCTTGGTTCTTTAGCTTTAATTATTCCGGTTACACCTTCCACTCACCGCGGTAATTGCGCGTGAGCCACTTGGGGTCGCCGCCCTTGGCGAACGTGTTTTTCTGGGGATTCCAGGCAATGGCCTCTTGGTTATAGTAGGTTTGATTCAAGAGATGACAGGCTATTGAAGTGCGCGCCCCAACAATCTCATCGGTGATCGGCCGTTTGCGGGTCTTCATCGCGTACAGGAAGTTGGGCACGTGGCTCTTACTATTATAGAGCTTCACCTTGGCGTCCTTCAAAATCTCCTTCTCTATCCGGTCCAGTTCCTGATTCAGATTTTTGCTCTTGTCGTTACGGTCTGACTTGCCGGCAATCAACTTGTCGCCCTTGTATAGCCCCAGCAATCCGCGGTGGCATTCCACACGGCCATCGGTTCCGTAGAAGGTCGCGCCCTGCCCTTCACCGTGCATCATGTGAATGTCGCCGGCGTACACCAACTGCGCGCCTTTCATCGCCTTGGAATCTTTCGCCGGAATGGTCGCCACCGGGCCACTGCTGTCCTTGTTGAGGCCCCATTGGATGATATCAATCATGTGCGCACCCCAGTCACACACCATGCCGCCGCCGTACTCCTTATAAGTCCGCCAGTTGGGGAAATGATTGTGCACGCCACGCGGGCTTAGAACCGAACTGTAACCACGCATCGGACCGGGACCCACCCACATATCCCAATCCAAGCCGGGTTCATCCTTTTCGGTCTTCAATTTGCAGGGAATGCCGGGGCCGCCGATATTCACCGCCGTGCGTTTCACGTCACCGATCACGCCGTTGCGCACCAGCTCACAGGCGATGCGAAACTCCCGCGAGGAACGCTGCATGGAACCAGTTTGCAGGATCCGGTTGTTACGCTTCACGGCCTTCATCACCTCCACCGATTCATGCACGTTATGGGTCAGTGGCTTTTCACAGTAAACATCCTTGCCGGCATCGAGCGCACCAATCGTTTGGATCGCATGCCAGTGATCGGGAGTAGCTATGCACACGGCATCAATATCCTTGCGGGCGATCAACTCCCGGAAATCAGCGTAGTCTTTGCAGTCCTTGTTCTTCTGGCGGGCATTGGCCTTATCCCGTGCAGATTCACGGCGGGAAGTGTCGCAATCGGAAACCGCCACGCAGATCGCTTCCTTGGCCCCCATGAACCGGTTCATCAAACCGCCATTCTGTTTACCCATCCCGATGAAGCCCACGGAGATCTTGTCATTGGGTTTGACCTCGGCTGATAAAATGCCTGAGGGCAGGATGAAGGGGGCACTGGCTACAGCGGTGGATTTCAAAAAACGACGCCGCGAAAGATGGGGAGTTTGCATGGCTGAAAGCATAGCGACCGCCACCCCGTTGGGAAGTATTTTTTGCGGAAATATTCGGGGCTTATTTGATTGTAGTAAGCAGCACTCTGCCGGTTTCGTCTTGCCAGATGACGGTGAGCTTGGCGGAGGCCGGCGTGAGAAACAGGAGTTTTTTTCATGATTCCGCTTTGCTTTTGCCCGCCCCCATTGAACCATCGCGGCATGCGCTTGGCCATGTGTTTTCTATTCGCGTTGTTTCTGCCCAAAAGCGAAACACCTGACCCCGACCCTAAACGGTTTGCCGAGGCGATTGCCAAGTTCACCGAAGCCGACCAGGCCAAACCGCCGGCCAAGGGCGGCATTGTGTTCACCGGCAGCTCCAGCATCCGCCGCTGGGATCTCGCCAAGTCTTTCCCCAAGCTCAAGCCCCTCAACCGCGGCTTCGGCGGCTCTCATTTCTCGGACAGCAACCATTACCTTGAGGAAACCGTCCTCCGCTACGAACCCTCCGTCCTAGTCGTCTTCAATGGGAGCAATGATCTGTGGAATAAGAAATCGTCCGCCCAGATCATGAAGGATTTTTCGGAATTCAAAACCCGCATCTTCAAGCGCGTGCCGGAATGCAAAATTGTGCTCATCCCGGTGAAACCCAGCCCGAAACGGCTGGAGATCCTCGAGACCGAACGCGCCCTGAACAAACTCCTCGCCGCCGAAGCCGCCAAGGACGCCCGCCTCGTGCTGGTCGAAGCCATGTTTGACTCCCTCCTCAACGAAGCCGGTCAACCCGACGAAACCCTCTTCGTCAACGACCGACTCCACCTCAACGAAGCCGGCTACGCCCGCTGGACCAAACTCCTCCGACCGCATTTAGTGAAAGAGTAGAAAGCGCGCGCATCAAATCGGGTGCAGGAATTGAACCGCCAAACGCACCCCAAATTAAGCGGCCAACGGGTTTAATCCTCACGCGGAGGTGCGAAGAGTATCATTTCCCCAACACCATCGGCTTCGAACCCTCCAGCGTCGTGGCCGGTCGCTGCTCATTGCCCTGACGATCCTCATTCCCCAAGGTCGCCTCCGCCTGAGCGACCAGTTCGCGCATCTTGGCCATCACCTTTTGATTGGCGGCACTCACATCCACCTTCTCCGCCAAATCCGTTTTCAAATTCACCAACTTCCCCGACCGACCGCGGCCCTTGTTGTTCGGCGTAGTCCAAGCGGGAAAGGTATTGGCCAGCGGCAGATGCCATTTCCAATCGCCCCAACGCACCGCCTGCAACTGGCGACGCCGGTAATAATAAAACGCATCGTAAGGCGACGACGCGCCTTTCACGCCGGTGAGCAGCGACGTGATGTCGTGTCCGTCGATTTTATTTTTCGACAATCGCCCTCCGCTCAGAGCCGCGAAGGTCGGCAAGAAATCCATCGTACTGGAAAGTTCATCACACGTGCCACCGGCAGGAATGCGACCGGGCCAACGGGCGATCATTGGCACCCGCATGCCGCCCTCCATCGTACCGCCCTTGGCGCCGGACAACGGCGCATTGGAACCGCCGTTGCGGCCGTTGGATCCATTGTCCGAAGTGAAAATCACCAGCGTGTTTTTCTCCAACCCATGTTGCTTGAGCGCGTCTAGAATCTTACCGGTGGACCAATCGATCTCCTCCACCGAATCACCGTACCGCCCATTGGCACTCTTGCCGTGAAAGTCCTTCGAAGCAAAAAGCGGCAGATGCGGAAAGGTGTGCGGCAGATACAGAAAGAACGGCTTCGATTGATTGCGCTCAATAAAACTCACCGCCTCGCGCGTGTACCGTTGCGTGAGCGTGGATTGATCGGCCGGCGCCTCAATCACCTTCGCACCCTGAACCAGCGGCAACGGCGGATCGCCCCGGCGCGCGCTGGCCATGTCGTTCGAGTACGGAATGCCATAGTACTCATCAAACCCGTGCGCCGTTGGCAGATGCGGCGGCTGATCGCCCAAATGCCATTTGCCAATACACGCCGTCGCGTAGCCCTTGGCCTTGAGCATTTCGGGCAAAGTCCATTCATCGGCATGCATCCCACGGCGACTCCGCGGAATGAGCACCCAGTGCCCAGTGAAATCCTCATGCATCCCCACGCGCCGAGCATAGCAGCCCGTCAACAGACTCGCTCGCGATGGCGTGCACACCGGACTGGACGAAAGAAAACTCGTGAACCGCATCCCCTCCTTCGCCATCGCATCGATCCTCGGCGTGCGATTTTTCTTCGAGCCATAACACCCCAAATCGCCATACCCAAGATCATCACAAAAGATCAGCACATAATTGGGCCCAGCCGCTTGCAGCGACCACACGCTAATTAGCGTTAAAAGAAGAATACGCATTTTCATTTACAGTTTGTTGATTGCCGCCTGAAGTTTCTTGCGATTGGCGGTGAGGTTGGCGTAGCCGCCGAACTCGATGCCGCAGTAGCCGCGGAAGCCGGAGGCGTGCACGAGCTTGAGCATGCGGTCATAGTCGAGCGCGGATTGCTTGCCCTGATCGTCCCACACACGGTCTTTCACCGACACGCCCTTGGCAAAGGGCAGCAGTTTCTGCGTCCCGCGATAAGAATCATAGCTCTCACCCGGCTTGATGCGGAAATTACCAAAGTCCGGCAAGGTGCCGCAGCGTTTGTCGTCGACCTTCTTAATCACCTCCACCAACCAGTCGGCGTTACTCGAGAGGCCGCCGTGGTTTTCCACGATCACATTCAACCCCATCTTCGCCCCGATCGCCGTGAGCCGATTGAGGCCGTCAGCAGCCAGCTTCACTTGTTCCTTCCACGTGCCACTGCTGCCGGCATTCACACGGATAGAATGGCAGCCGAGAAACTTCGCCGCATCGAGCCACTTGCGATGATTGTCCACCGTTTGCTTGCGCTTGGCCGCATCAGGGTCGCCAATATTGCCCTCGCGATCGCACATGATCAGCAGGCTCGTTACGCCCTGATCGGCCGCGCGCTTTTTCATTTCGCCGAGATAGTTCGCGTCCTTCGCCTTATCCATGAAGAACTGATTCACGTATTCCACCGCGTGGATACCGTGCTCTGCGGCCACCTTGGCAAAGTCCAGATTGTCGATCTTGCCCGAGCGTAACTCCGGATTGATCGTCCATTGCGCGAGGGAAATTCTCAGCGGCGGCACAACCTTGGCCATCGTCTGGCCGACGGCCAAAGCGCCTGCGGCCAAGCTGGTTTGCGTCAGAAAACGGCGGCGCGAAACATCATGGGAAAACTGCATGCCCCGACCCTACGCCCTCACCCGCCCAATTCAACCGCAAATGGAAATCAGCCACATCCTACTTCACCCCCATCACTTCGCTGCTGACGAGGTACTTCCGTTCGTCGCGGACGTCGATGTACCAGACGGTGGCTTCCGTGGGAGGCGCGGCGCCGTGGATTTTTTGACCGTCGATTTTTAACGGCACGGTTTTCCAGGCGCGCGAATTGTTTTGGGGATGCGGGCCGGTGGTGTAGTGCAGGTTGGCGGAGATGAGCTTGGTCTTCGACTGCACAATGGC
This sequence comes from Limisphaerales bacterium, assembly GCA_014382585.1. Taxonomy (NCBI): domain Bacteria; kingdom Pseudomonadati; phylum Verrucomicrobiota; class Verrucomicrobiia; order Limisphaerales; species Limisphaerales bacterium. The sequence continues at coordinate 11,234 of JACNJL010000016.1, forward strand.
ACGGAGCTGACCGCCCTTCACGTTCGGCCGGGTCACCACGGGCATGGGCGTGCCGCCGCGCAGGTGTTGATCCACGAAGCCGTAAAATTCCGGGAAAGTGAAGATGTGCCCGTGCCGCATGCGAAGTTGGATGCTGTAGTTTTTCTCGCCCTGCACCAGCGCGCAGGTTTTGGCGTAGCTGTCCATAGGGTAGGCAAAATCATTGGTGCCGTTGAGAAACAGGATCGGCATTTTCGCCGAGCCGATATAGCGAGAGGGATCCCAGAGCCGATGCCATTTGTCCGATTGCGCCGGCGTCATTTTACCAAACTCCGAGGTCTTCCAGACACTGTTCTCCCGCAGGAATCCGCAGCCGTACACGGGCATGGCCATTTTGAATCGGTCATCCACGCCGGCCACGATGCAGGTGAGGTAACCGCCCCAGCTGATGCCGGTCAGGCCGATGCGTTTGGGGTCCACCTCCGGCAAACTGCGCAGCAACGAGTGCCCCCGCACGACGTTGGCCACCGCATGGTACGACCATTGATTCTCCAGCGGCTCATCAATCGCCGAGAATTTCTCCCGAGAACCTTGGTTCGGCCCGCCATCCGGCAACCGCTTGCGCCCTTCGCCGCACCCGGCCAGATCCATCGCGATGGCCGCATACCCACGCCTGGCCCACAGCTCGGCCCATTTCGAAAACGCCGCGCCACCGCCACCATGCACCAACACAATCCCCGGCACCTTGCCGCTCGTCTTTTTCCCGAGAGTTGCCGGCGAGGCGAAATACGCGAACACGCTCGTCGGCTTGCCCCGATATTTCCCACCGGCATACGTCAGCGAATGCACCCCGCCACTTTGGTTCACCCACTTGAACGCCGGCACTTTTTTTAAAGCCACCAAATCCCACGGCATGTCCTTTGGCAATGGAAGTGGCCCCGCAGACGATAGAAATTGGCTCGATGCGATTAGGAAAAGAAAAGTGCAAACACGAATCATCCGCAAACCTACCCTCGCCAATTCAGTCCGCACAAGTAAAAGCAACCGCGCCTTGCGCCGAACCCAAGTTCTCGCGCAGAGACGCGAAGGTTTTTTTATAATGGTTTCTCCGCGTCTCCGCGGCCCCGCGTGAGCAGAGCTATTTCTCCACCAAATCACCTTCCACGTATTGATGGATCAATCCTGAAATCATTGCCTGATAGGGCACGCCTTTTTTGAGGGCCTTGCGTTGGATGCCGAGCAGGTCGTGGCTGCTGAGGCGGATGTTGATGCGCTTGTCTTTCTTGAACGTGTTCTCCGCTGCGCGGGCCAAGCTGGACTGGAGTTTTTTGGAAGGCTTCTCCAATTTCATCTCGCCGCTCTCCAGCGCCTTCAAAATCTCTTTTTCTTCACTCTTTTTCATGCGCTAACCGGATGTCGGCTCCACCGTTGAAATTGGCACCTTATCCACGTCCAGTTTGGCGAGGTCGAGATGTTTAGAGGCTTGATCGATGTCGAGGCCGACGGCTTTGCCGTTTTCGTCGATGTCCAACACAATGCCTTCCACAATCTCGCGGGTGTCCGCGCCGGGACGGTCGGCCAGCTCGATGTAGAGGCTGTCTGTATCTGGGAAATATTCAATTTTCATAGCTTAAATCTCCTGTCAGGAAATGCGTTGTGGATCGTTGTTTCACCGGCGAGCGCTACCACTCGCAAGTAGCGAACATCCAGCTTCAGTGCCGCAGCCCAAAATCTAACACGTTACCGTCATCCTGCACTTTCTTGCGGATTGGGTTTTCGACGACCTGCACGTACATCTCTTTGGTGAGGTATGGACGCCGTGCCAGCACCTTCGTTTCATAATACTCGGTAAAGGCGTAGTCCATTACCATTTTCCATCAACGTCAGAATTATAATAGAACCGAATGCCTCTCATCAAGCCTTGGGTTGTTTCAAAACCAGATTCTCACGCGGAGCCGCGGAGACGCAGAGGTTTTTAAAGCTTGGTTTCTCCGCGTCTCCGCGGCTCTGCGTGAGAATGAATGCGCGACGAACGGTCGGATTCTGGCATCCCTCCGGGATGCGGTGTTTGTTCGGGGCGTTTCCGGTGGTGTCGCTGCGCTCGACCACCGGCTAATGGCTGCCACGCCTCCGGCGTGGTTTTGGAGTGCGGGGGCAAGCGAAGCGCGACACCGCTTTGGAAACGTTCTCAGCTATCCCGAAAAAGCGCCGTCGCCGCTACGCTCTGCCGGCGCACTCCATAGGGTCACTTGTCAATAGTGAGAACTGACCCCTTTACAGCCTTCAATTTCATTTTTTTGATTTAATATGTAACTGCATTTCCCAATGTTTTTTCACAATTCGACCAAATTCTTCTTTGGAAATGTTTAATGGCAAAAGTTTACCCCTCGAGTCAATGCTTATAGGAATGCCTATTTCAGGGCTGCCAACTGGGAACGGCCTTGATGAGATATAAATTCCCTTTTCTGGATATAAAGAATTTAAAATAACATACGCTGCCAAAACTTGCTTTTCGTCGTCCAGACGCCCAACCATTTTCCTCTGGAATTGCCGGTCATTTTTTTGAGCCTGTAGCGCAAAAAGGTGCTTTGGCTTTATTGAGGACTTATCAAGGTTTTCAATATACAACCCAAAAAAAGTCCCATTTAATGAAAAGTTCACGTGGCTATTTATATCATCCAATCCGATCGATGAACCAGATGCAAGCCCATTATTTGAAATTGTAAATACAGATAGAACAATATAAGTTATCTTGGAAAATTTCATAATTCTTTTTTTGGAATATTATTTCGGGTCAGAGACCTTCACCTTGACTTCTACTATATTTAAATTCTGATGCCTGATTGTCTCAATGGCTTGTTGATCCCCCTTTAACCACTCTACAACCTCAATTACATTGAGTCCGCCATCTACGCGCTCATACATACCACGCCTCCATCCGTCGAACAATTCGTCTTTTTTTATTGCCAATCCGTGCGCGAGATTATAGCCAGCTGAATTGTCGACAATTGTGTTAGGTAAGTTATGCTTCTTTTTAAACCAAAATTCGTATACCTCATGGAGCAATGCTTCGGCCTCAGAAAAGCCCGGCCCCGGTTCTTCAGGGAATTTTTCAATGTCTCCGATATCAATTGAGCTCGTGTCATATTGGCCGATAAGAACATCGTTTGCATTTCTGACAACCTTGATCGTAGTTTTTACCCTTCCTTTAATGATCTCATCAATAGCATCCGTTAGATCTTTGTTTCCTTGAGCCCTTTTTATCATTGCCCGACCTATTGAGATAAGATTGGTTAAGGCAAACGGCGATGTAAAATTGTTATAGTAGCACTGTAACTATTGTTGTCAATACACTTATAATTCAGGCGTTTGGATTACCCCCCCGTGTTTGTTATGCTCATGGAAAAGCAGGAATAGGGTTTCACTAGGAACAAGCCCAAGTGCCTTTGTGTACTCATAAAATTCAATTACATCTAATCTTCTATCACCAGTTTCAATTTTTCCAATAATAGAGTGGGTAACACCAAGCTTTTCGGCTAAATCTCTTTGAGATAAATTTAAATCCTTTCTTGCGCTAATAAGCACATCTCTTAAATTTCAATGTAATTTGTGGTGTATTGATTTTCTCAAGGAATTATTGCTCATGGCGCAATATTATGACTATATTGCTATTTGCACCATAAACAGGTGCAGTTCAA
>JACNJL010000017.1 GCA_014382585.1 Limisphaerales bacterium
TGATCCCTTGAACCTTGGTGCTTGAACCTCAACCCTTCAAGGCGAGCGCAGCGAGCCTTTGGGGTTTTGGATTTCCGTGAAAGGGAGGGCCGCCTCTCCGAGGCGGCCAAGGCGCGCTCGGAGAGCACGCCCTATCTTGAGGCAGCTTCGCGCTGGAGGGACGAGCCTGCGAGTCCGCGGCGGCCAAGCGGCCAAGGCGCGCTCGGAGAGCACGCCCTATCTTGAGGCAGCTTCGCGCTGGAGGGACGAGCCTGCGAGTCCGCGGCGGCCAAGCGGCCAAGGCGCGCTGTCCCAGCGCGCTCCACACCCCATTAAAACGGGGATGTTTCCCGTTGGGCGGGACCGTTGGGCGGGAGTCGTCCCTTGGGCATCTGGCTTCACTGCTTGATCGCCTTGGCCGCACCCGGACCCCACCCCCGCGATTGCAACTATAATTGGGGAATATACTTTCATGCGTGAAAGTGTTTTTCTTTGCACCACCGGTGTCAGCTATGAAATGGCGGGGTTTTGGAACTTGACCGGTTGGGGTTGGGTGGTTGATTTTGCTGCCTCGGATTGTTAATTGACCAGTCACGCATCGGTACCCCCACCTATTTTGAAAAGCCCCTGGCCATTGGAGATTTTGCCGGATGCGAATGCCCGCGTCACGGTGGGGCGATCGGGGAAGCACGAGGTGACGGTGAAGCACGTGGCGGTTTCGGGGAACCACTTTGCGCTGGAATATCACGAGGGACAGCTGGCGGTGGTGGACTTGGGCAGCCGTTACGGGACGTTTGTGAACGGCTCGCGCATCCAGAACGCGTGGCTGGCGGAGGGGGATGTGCTGAAGTTCGCCAACAGCCCGGGGTACCTTTTCAAAAATGGCCGGCTGCTGCTGCAGGAGGAGGGCGCGGGGATGGAGGTGCGGCTGGAAAATGTGGGGCTGGAGCGCGGTGGGAAAAAGTTGCTGGAGGGGCTGAGCCTGACGATTCATCCCGGCTCCTTCGTGGGCGTGCTGGGGCCGAGCGGCGCGGGCAAAAGTCTGACGGTGGCGCTGCTGAACAGCACGTGGGATCCGACGTGGGGCGCGGTGTATTTCGACGGCGACACACCGGTGATCGGCCACAAGGAGGAATACCGCGCGCGGCAGGGCACGGTGATGCAGGAGGACCTCGTGTACCCGGCGTTGACGGTGGAGGAAAATCTGGTGCTCTCCGGCCGACTGCGGCTGGCGAGCCTTTCGGAGTCGGATCTGGCCAAGCGCGTGGACGAGACGTTGGAGGAGGTGAACATGACCGCCCACCGCGACAAGCCGGTGCGGGTGCTTTCCGGCGGCCAAAAAAAACGCGTGAGCATCGCCATCGAGCTGCTGATGCGTCCGCAGTTTATCATTCTGGACGAGCCCACCAGCGGGCTGGACCCCGGCACGGCGTCGGACCTGATGGACGTGCTGCGCGGGCTGGCGCGGCGGGGGTTCACCATCGTCTGCATCACGCACACGCTGGACACGATGAATTTTTTCGACACGCTGCTGGTGCTCGGCCTGAAACATCCCAAAGGCGAGCCCAATAAATTTGCCACGCTCGCCTTCTATGGTGTGCCGGATGATTTGTACCCCGAATACGGCGTGCGCAACGCCGCCGATCTTTTTCGCAAACTGGAAAACTTAAAAGACACCGCCGGTGGCCCGCCGTCCACGGAACATCACTCGCCCCCCGAACCCCACAGCGAGGCGCACACGGACGACTCCTCCGGCGTGCATTTTCTGATGGGGCAACTCCTCAGCCTCAACTTTAAGACCGCCGACGCCGCGGGATTCGTCAACCAATTCCAAGTCGTCCTCAAGCGCTGTTGGCTTACTTTTTTCCGCGACCGCAGCGCGCTTTTACTGAACCTCATCCAGCCCGTCATCCTCGCCACCCTCACTGTGCTCGCCCAGTACGCCGCGCCCGCCTCCATCAGCATCCATTTTTTCCTCGTCGTCTCCGCCCTGTGGATGGGGATGACGCTGACGGTGCGCGAGATTGTAAACGAAAAAAAACTCTATGCCCGCGACCGTCTCGTGGCGCTCGATCCCCTCGCCTTCCTCACCGGCAAACTCGTCACCGCCCTGCTCCTGCTCGCGCCCGTCGCACTGCTGCTGTACCTCTCCGCGCGCATCGCCATCCCCATTTTCCTACAGGAAGGCCCCGCGATGGACAGCCTCCGCGACGCCTCCTTCATCAACTCCATCCTCGTTCTGTGGCTCGCCGGCGCGGGCGGCGCGCTCGTGGGCCTCGCCATCTCCACCCTCTCCAAAACCGAACGCATGGCCGTCATGATTCTCCCCATCGCGCTCCTGCTGCAAGTGCTGCTCAGCCGCGTCGTCTTCGGCCACTCCGCGCAATGGGACAGCCAAGTGCCCATGCCATCCGCCGCGATCGCTACCCCGACTCCAGACTCCCCACCCACAATCATCCGTCATTCCCCCTTCAACCCCGTCAAAACCCTCGACGACTATCTCGACAGCGACGACGCCAGTTGGCAGGGCAACCTCGTCATGGCCGGGTCATTTTTAATGGTCACCCGCCCCGCCACCGCCCTGCTGGATATGCCCCCCTCCGGCCGCGCCCCGCCCGGTGCCATTACCCTCGAATGGATTTATCTCCTAGCCCTAATCGCCACCTACCTCGCCCTCACCGGCGTGATGTTCCTGATGGTGGAAGCGAAATGGATCGGGGAATTGAGGTGAACTGGCTAAGTCTCAATAATCAATGAAATTGAATCTCCATTGAAAATTGAGAATTGAAACTTGAAAATTCCCAAGTAGGACAATCAATGTCCCTTCCTTGTGCTAAGCTGTTTCCGTGATGCTTTGCAGGACGAAAACAGCGAAAGAAAATGGAGCGAGTGATGAGGGTCGAACTCACAACCTTCTGCATGGCAAGCAGATGCTCTACCAATTGAGCTACACTCGCATCCGTGAAGGGCGGAGTATCCCGATGCGGAGGGGCTTTGGCAAGCGGATATTTGGCGGCCGATTGTTAGCCCTCGAAATCGTACACCACCACGCGGGCGCAGTTGGGCTTGAAAACCTTCTCCACAAACTCCAAGTGGCGCGGGTGATCCTGATACGCGTCCTGCGTGGCTTGGTCATCAAAGACGAGGTTCAGCGCCACTTGATAGGTTTGATCCACCACATCCCGATGGCTGCCGGCCATCGCGCCGCAGTGGTAATGCCGCACGCCGGGGATGTCTTTGAGATATTCCTCCGCGCCGGCGAGCAGTTTTTCCGTGGCATCGGCCACCTCGGGTTTAGTCCAAAAAATGACAACGTGCGAAAACATGGCCGCGACCCTAAACAGCGGAGGGCCACCGAATCAAGCCTTTGGGAAAAACAAGGGCTTGCCGAACAAGCAACCCGGGCGCAAGCTATCTGAACAGCACGCCCACAACTGGAAGAACAGATATTATGGCAAAAGCAGAAAAAACGACCAAGAAGCCAGCCGACAACGGCGATTCCAAGCAACGCAATCTCGACGATGCGATGGCGCAAATCACCAAAACTTTTGGCGAAGGCAGCATCATGCGGCTCGGCAGTGCCCAGGCGCAAAACAACATCGAATCCATTTCCACCGGCGCACTTTCGCTGGACCTCGCGCTCGGCATCGGCGGCGTGCCCAAGGGCCGCATCGTGGAAATTTATGGCCCTGAATCCTCCGGCAAAACCACCGTGATGCTACACGTCATCGCCAACGCCCAAAAGGCCGGCGGCTTGTGCGCCTTCATTGATGCCGAGCACGCGCTTGACCCCAAGTACGCCAGGAAGCTCGGCGTGAATCTCGATGACCTCCTCGTGTCCCAGCCCGATAGCGGCGAGGAAGCACTCACCATTTGCGAAACCCTCGCCCGCTCCGGCTCGTTGGACGTCATCATCATCGACTCCGTCGCTGCACTGGTCCCCAAAGCCGAGCTCGAAGGCGATATGGGCATGGCCACCATGGGCATGCAAGCGCGGCTGATGAGCCAGGCCCTCCGCAAGCTCGCCGCCATCATGAACAAGGCCAAAACCACCTGCATTTTCACCAACCAACTGCGCGAAAAAGTGGGCGTCATGTTCGGCAGCCCCGAAGTGACTTCCGGCGGCAAGGCGCTGAAATTTTACGCCAGCGTGCGGATCGACATCCGCCGACGCGAAGCACTTAAAGATTCCACCGGCCAGGTGATTGGGAACCACGTGAAAACGAAAATCGTCAAAAACAAAGTCGCGCCGCCCTTCGCCGAGGCCGAGTTTGACATCATGTACAATCAAGGCATCAACTACGAAGGCAGCGTCATCGACGCCGGACTGCGCTTTGGCGTGCTCAGCAAAAAAGGCGCGTGGATCCAGCACGATGGCGAACTCATCGGCCAAGGCGTGGCCGCCGCGCAGAGAACGCTGATCGACAAGCCGGGGTTATGCGCGCAAATCGTGCAACAAATCATGGACAAGAAAAACGGCGTGGAACCCGAAGAAGCCAAAAAAGAAGAAGCCCCCGCCGCTGAAGTGGCAGAGCCCGCCGAGGCCGTGGCGGCAGGATAGCGATGCCCGAATCCGGCCATTCCATCGCCGCCCATTACGACGGCGCGTTCGACGTGGACGCCCTCGAGGATTGGGCGGCAGAACTCCGCGTTAATTTTCCCGGCGATGAAGTGTCGCTTGGGCTGGTGTTCACTTCGCCTCAATTTTTTGGGCAAGCCGTGGAGTTGCTGGAAATCCTTCGCGTGCATGCGCGCATTCCCCTGCTCGTCGGTTGTTCCGGCGGTGGTTTAGTGGCCAACGCGTGCGAAGTCGAAAAAAATCCCGGCCTCACCCTCGCCCTCCATCATTTGCCGGGCGCGAAACTCGATTCGCTGCACTTCACCCAAGCCCAAGTGGAGGAAGCCGACAGCCCGGACTATTGGCCCGAAGTCACCGGCGTGACCGACACCAACGGCTGGCTGACCTTTGTGGATCCATTCCATCTCAACGCCGAGGCGTGGTTGCCGCAATGGAACGCCTCGTGGCCCGGCAAGCCGGTGATCGGTGGGTTCTCCAGTGGCACATTGGCCGACCAAACTTCGCAGGTGTATCTCAACGGCGACGTGTACGAGGAAGGCGGCGTGGCACTCAGTGTAGGGGGCGGTGTGATGTTGCAAAGCGTAATCTCGCAAGGCTGCACGCCGATCGGCGAAACGTGGACGATCACGCGCGTTGAACATAATATTATTTTCGAGATTGGTAACCGTCCCGCTTACGAAGTGCTTACTGAAACATTTGAACACCTGAGCGACACCGACAAAGAAAAAATCCGCAAAAATTTATTCGTGGGCTTGGTGGTCAACGAATACGTGGAAGAATTTCATCGCGGCGATTTCCTTATCCGCAATCTCATCGGCGCAGATCCCGACACCGGCAGCATCGCTGTGGGCGGTGCGGTGAGGGTCGGGCAAACACTCCAATTTCAACGCCGCGACGCCCGTGCCGCCGGCGAGGATATGGACGAGCTGATGCATCGCACCGGTGAATCGCTCAACGGCAATCCCGTGTACGGCGGCTGCCTTTGCTGTTGCACCGGGCGTGGCAAAAACCTCTTTGGCGCCTCCGATCATGATGCCGGTCTTGTGCAGCATCACCTCGGCGACATTGGCCTTAGCGGATTTTTCTGCAACGGCGAAATCGGCCCCATCGGCAACGACAATTTTCTCCACGGCTACACCGCCTCCCTCGCCCTCTTCGTCGGTGCCGACGCGGAATCACAATGAGTTTGATTTCAACTGTAGCCCGGGCCGGTGGCCCGGGCCCCGGACCACCGGTCCGGGCTACATTGAGCAAGTCGATGTGAAGGAGAAAGAACCGATGACATCAGCATCCCCAATCAGTCTTTTACACGAATTCGAATCCGTGACCGAACCGTTGCGGCTGGAGAAATTATTTCCCACATCAAAAGAATCCCAACCCGCCGAATTGGAAATTGGCTGTGGGGATGGCGGGTTTCTTTTGGAATGGGCCACGCGGCATCCGGAAAAAAATTTCATCGGCATCGAGCGCCTGCTCGGCCGCATTCGTAAGCTCGACAAAAAAGGCCGCCGCGCCAACCTCACCAATCTCCGCCTCCTCCGCATTGAAGCGCGCTACGTGCTTCAACACCTTTTGCCCGCGAATGCCTTCGAGGCAATCCACATTTATTTCCCCGACCCTTGGCCCAAAGACAAACACCGCCGTCATCGCCTTATCGACGAACAATTCCCCGAACTGGCCCAGCGCATTCTTGCGCCCAAAGGCATCGTCCATCTTCGCACGGACGACCCCGATTATTTTCAGCAAATGCAGGAATCCTTCGCGCCTGCCAAAAATTTTGCATCCACCGAAACGCCAAAGGAACTGGCCGCGCTCACCACCGAATTCGAGCGCCAATGGAATGACGAAGGCAAGCCGACCTTGCGAGCTTCATTCCAACTTCTCACTGCTTCCTCCTAACTTCTTGCTCACACATCAATCACCGGGCCGTCGTCATCGTCGTGGTCGTAGCCGGATTTGTTTTCTTTTGGTTTACTGCGGTTGAATTGGAATCGCGATTGGCCTCTGCCGGAAAATGTATTGGTGATCAACGTAACAATTGAAACAATCAATGCCCCCCAAAACGCCGCCCAGAAATCATCGACCACAAATCCGTCCACTAATTCTGCGGTGAGCATTAGCAGGCCGGCGTTGATGACCAGCAGGAAAAACCCCAGCGAGAGAATAAGTAATGGCAAACAGCCCAGTAACAGCAGCGGTCGCAGGAACGCGTTAAGCGCGCCCAGCACCAGCGTAGCTAGAATTAAATGCTCGGTTCTTTCATATTGAATGCCGGGCACTAAATGCACCGCCACCAACACCGCCAGCGTGCCTACCACGAATTGATGAAGAAAATCGCGTACGGGACGTTCTTCTTTTGGCTCGGCGTTGGCGTTAAATTGCATCATGCCGCTTGGGTAAGGAGAAACTGCGCATTCACGCCGCGCGCGGCGGTAGTTTCGGCAATGGCGGGCACGAGTGCAAATTGCCCGGGGCCAATGGCCAATGTTTCGCCCGCACCATCGAGGGTGAGGCGGCCAGCGGTTACGGCCACCAATCGTACGCCTTCGCCGGGCAGCACAAGGGCGGCGTCCGTTTCCATTTGAACGTGCTCCAGGCGAAATGCTTCCGGAGCATGCGCGATGAGGCGGGTGTTGTGCCCGTTGCGGGGTTCGTATTCGCGCGCGTGCAGCCGCGGTTTGACTTCGTCAAAATCAATGCACTGCAGCGCCTCGGCGAGGTGCAGTTGGCGGGGTTGCCCGTCGAGGCCGGTGCGGTTCCAGTCGTACACGCGGTAGGTGGTATCGGAGTTTTGTTGGATTTCAAACACCACCGTGCCCGCGCCCAGCGCGTGCAGTCGTCCGCTCGGGATAAACATCGCATCGCCCGCGGTCACGGGTAATTCATTGAGGCATAGCGGAAAATCCACGGTGTCGAGCTGCGTTTCAAATGTTTCACGTGATACGCCCGGGCGCAGTCCGGCAATGAGGCGGGCATCGGTATTGGCGTGGCTCACGTACCACGCTTCGGTTTTGGGATCGCCGCCGAGTTGCGCGGCCAAGGCGGCGGGCGGGTGCACTTGCACGGAAAGATCGGCCCGGGCGTCGAGCAACTTGGCGAGCCACGGGAACCGGCCGTTGTGCCGCAGATTGCCGAGTAGTTCGTTGGCGTGGTTTTGCATCAGCCAACGGAGGTCGTATCCCGCAAGCGGCCCGTTGGCGATGACGCTGGCGGCATCGGGGCGGTCGGCGATTTCCCACGATTCGCCGATGGATTGGCCCGGCGGCAGCGGTTTGTCGTAGAGCGTTTCGAGCATGCGACCGCCCCAGACGCGTTCCCGGAAAATGGGCTCAAAGGTGAGCGGGTAAAGCATAGCGGAACCTATGCCGGCGCGGCTTGTCCCTCGATAAACTGGCCGTGGCTGCGGTATTTTTGGTAGCGCATTTTCAATCGCTCGGCGGGATCGATTTGTTTCAGCTCATCAAGATTGCGCAGCAGCACATCGCGCAGGGTGTTCGCCATGGCGTCGACATCATTGTGGGCGCCGCCGAATGGTTCGCCCACCACCTCGTCCACCAGCTTCAGCTCCAGCAAATCGGCCGCGGTAATCTTGAGCGCCTCGGCCGCTTGCGGTGCGGCGGCGCGATCTTTCCACAAAATCGCCGCGCAGCCTTCGGGGCTGATGACAGAATAATACGCGTTTTCTAAAATTAATGTGCGATCGCTCACGCCGATGCCCAGCGCGCCGCCGCTGCCGCCTTCGCCGATGACCACGGAAATCATCGGCACCTTAAACAGCGCCATCTCGCGCAGGTTGATGGCGATGGCTTTGGCGATGTGGCGTTCCTCGGCGGCCACGCCGGGGTACGCGCCGGCGGTGTCAATGAGGGTGATGATGGGCAGTCCGAATCGATCGGCCATGCCCATCAGCCGCAGCGCTTTGCGGTAGCCCTCGGGATGGGCGCAGCCGAAATTGCGTTTGATGTTTTCTTTGGTATCGCGGCCTTTTTGGGTGCCGACCACCATCACGCGCTGTTCGCCCAGCTTGGCGAAACCGGCGACGATCGCGTGGTCGTCGTGAAAAAGCCGGTCGCCGTGCAGTTCGGAGAAGCCGTTGAACGTGCGGCTGATGTAATCAAGTGAATACGGCCGCTTGGGATGACGCGCGAGCTGAACGCGCTGCCATGCGGTGAGGTTGGAATAGAGCTCTTTTTTCTTGGCCGCAATTTTGTCCTCAAGCTGGCGGATTTCCTGATCGATATCCATGCCGAGATTAGTTCCCTCGGGATGTTCGCGCAGGCCCTCCAGTTTTTGTTGGAGGTCAATATACGGTTTCTCGAAATCGAGCAGGTGCTTCATTCGCGTGGAGGATAACGGGGAGGCGTCCAATCCGCAAGACGCAAGGCTGCTCACCCCAGCCAAAACAGTAGGCAAATCTGCACCGCGGTGACAGCCGCCAGCAGCGCCCACACCGCCGCTTCGCGCGTGGAAAGCCGCTGCTGCTGCACGGTGCCGAGCCAGAATTGGAGTTTTACCGAGCCGAGCGCGAGCACATCGCCATTGGCGAGCGGTTGAGTTTCGGTCATCGGCTCGTCATTGATCATCACGCTGGCATCCGATACGCGCTTCAACTGAAAACGATGTTCGTCGTCCAGCTCGATCGCCACGTGCTGTTCCCACACGCCCTCCTCTTCAATACGCAATGCGCAATCGCTGCTGCGGCCGAGGCGCACGGGAAATTCATCGGGCCAAATATAATGCCGGTGCGGTTGGCCGGTGAGAAACTGCAACTGCGCAAGGCAGGGGGGGCTGGTTACGGGAGTTTGCATTATTGACTGCCACAATTGGCGCGCGCGAGCATCCACATGCCGGCGGCTTGAAAAAGAAAAACAGGAATCCACACGATGAGGTGCGGGTAATATTGAGGTTTGTCGGCGAGCGCCTGGCCGAGGATGACGAAGCTGTAATAAATCAAAATCAACACCAGCGCCATCGCGATGCCGGCGGTGGTCTCACGCCGATGCGCGCGGATGCCCAGCGGGATGCTCACCAGCGTGAAGCCGATGGCGGCGAAGGAAAATGAAATTTGCCGGTGTAACTGCACCTTGAGCGGTGAGCGCTCCAGCTCGAGGCGGTCGCCCGGATGCAGCGTGCCTTCGGTGATTTCGGCGACCAGATGGGCGGGTGTTTTTTCGGGGGTGATGCGTGCGCGGCCGACGCGGTTGCCGTGGCGCGTTACTTGATAGAGTGTGTCTGGTGCGGGCGAATCGATGGTGGCGTAATGGACAAGTGCGACGGAGCCGTTCGAGTCGATGTTGATAATCTCGCCATGGCGATCCATTTCGCGGCGCAACTGGTTGAAGGTGAGGTAGCTGAGCTTGGGCTTGAAGGATTGCTTGCTGATCTCCGCCAGCGTGATGGGCAGGATGATTTCTCCGCCGGCCATCGGCATCCAATCGGGGGAGTCGGGGAAGGGGTTGGGTTCCGCTTTTGTTTCTGTTTCGGAGGTTGAGTTGGTGGAGTGGGTGGCGGCTGAGTTGTTGGTTGATTGCGGCTCGGATTCGCCGCCTTCGTCGTTGCCGCCAAATACGATTCCCAATTTATCCGCGCGCACGTTGACCTGTGCGTCGATGAGGCGGAATAGGTATTGTTTGTTTTTGGAATCATAACTCACCTCGCCCCTCGCGGCGCGGGTGCGTTGGATGAGTTCGCCGTCCTCAATGCGGTTGAGCAAAATCCGTTTCATGTGCCAATGCCGCTCATCCGCGCCCTGCTCCAGCTCGCCAATATAAATCACGTAGCCGGGTACTTCGGTGACAAAGGTATTGGCCGAAAGCAGCTTGGCGGGATTGGACAGTGCCATGTCATAAACCAATTCCTTGTAAGCGGTTCGGCAGCGCGGAGCGATGGAAAGATTGATCCACGCATTCAACCCGCTGAACCCCACCGCCAGCAACAACACCGGCGCCACGAGGCTTACCAAACTTAACCCGCCCGCCCGCGCCGCAGTGAGTTCTTGATCTGCACTGAACCGCCCGAACACCAATAGCATTGCCGTCAGCAAACCCATCGGTAGCGAAAACGAAATCACAAACGGAATCAGCAACACAAACGCTTTGCCCACGCCCGCCAGCGAAGCCTGCCCGCGCACCACCAGCGCCAGCACCTCCTTCATGGCGTTGCCCATGAGCAGCACGGCCGTGAACACCCCCACCGTCAGCACCAGCGTAGCCAGCACCTCCCGCAGCAAATACCGATGCAGTGTTTTCATTGCGAACTTGCCAGTGTTCTCATTGTGAACTTGCGAAACCCATCCCGCCGTAATTTACGTCAAGCGCGCGTCCGTGTCACGAGGGGAAAACTGGAGTAGAAAATGGTGGCTAGACCCGGGTTCGAACCGGGGACACACGGATTTTCAGTCCGTTGCTCTACCAACTGAGCTATCCAGCCATAACCGCCGCATCGTTCAATGCCAACGGGCCGGTCACTATGCCCGAAAAAATCCCACGGGCAAGCCCATTCCACTTTTGTTCAGTGGGCCAAACCTTGCGTCCGCCGCCCGCGGGCGGTACAATTTCGCCCGCACAAACGCTATGCCCACTTACATTTACCAAACTCTTCCCAAGAAAAAAGGCCAGAAACCCAAGCGCTTCGAGGTGGTGCAAAAGATGAAAGACAAGCCGCTCACCAAGCATCCGGAAACCGGTGAACCCGTCGAGCGCGTCATCACCGGCGGCTGCGGCGTCGTCTTCCACGGCGCAAGCATCATGAGCATGAACGTCCCCAAAGGAAAACGCTGAGGAATTTAATGGTGCCCGGGCCGTTGGCCCGGGGGAAAAGCAGTGTGTTTGAAAACCCACCCGGGCCACCGGCCCGGGCACCATTAGTTGCCGGGTTTTATGAGAGCGCCTTGGGGGGTGATTTCGATTTCGTCTTCGCCGATGGGGATGGGGGTGGTGATGGTTTGTCCGTGGGGCCATTGGACTTCGATTTTCACAGGAGCCGCAGCAGTAGATGGACGGGCAAGGATGAGCACGGCAGAATCTTGCGACCAATAGCCGGAACCGGCGGTGACAATTTTGGCGGGGCCTTTTTTGTCATCAGCAAAAACCAAGCGGGCGATGGCGCCCACGCCGGTGGGATTCGTGGGGCCGGCATTGAAGCGGACGCGCAGGCCGGGGTGGCCCTGAACATTTTGGTACAGGTGGGTGGCGGCTCCATTTTGGCTGACCACGAGATCGGGGCGTCCGTCGTGGTTATAATCTGCAACGGCGGAGCCGCGTTGTTCGCCGTAAATTTTAAGGCCGGATTTCTGACCGGGCACAGACAGAAAATCGCCTTTCCCGTTGCCGCGCAACAGTAAGCCGCGCCCGCCATCGCTGCGTGGGGTTTCGCTTTGGGAGGCAAAAAAGTTTTGAGCCACGAAGAGATCTTCGTACCCGTCGCCGTTGAAATCGGCAACGTTCATGCCGAACACCGGCGCGAATTGGGCTTCGGTCGGGAGTGCGCGCGGAATAAATGTGTTACCGCGGTTGAGGAAAAGCGTGTGGGAGAGGGTGTTAGCTTCCAGTGCTTTGCCGTCCTTGAGGCACTCGCCGTAAACTTTTTCCAGACTGCCCGAGCCGAATTGATTAAACGTTCGGTTGCGTTGGCCAATGAAGGGCATGGCGTTCATGGAACAGGAGCGGCCGCGTTCGGGAACCCATTTGCCGGTTTCTTTGTCGTAATGGTTTTCGACAATATCGATTACCCCATTGTTATCAAAATCGCCATAAGCCATCCGCAAGGGTTCGGTATTGGAGTAGGATTGTTCGTACTTGCTGTTGCGGCCCCAGTTGCCGGCGATAATATCGAGCCGGCCATCGGCATCGAAGTCGCCGAGGGTCACGCTGTTCCACCAGCCTTGGTGGGTATCGAGTCCAAACGCTTGGGTGGCATCGGTGAATTTCCCGTCTTGATTGCGGAGGATTTTCACCGGACCCCATTCCAGAGCGAGTACGAGATCGGGGTCGCCATCGCCGTCGAGGTCGCCAAATACCGCGCCGCTGACGAGGCCCAGTTGTTTGAAGGCATCTGCATTTGTGTGATCGCGCTTCAATTCGCCATTTTGATTGATGAATAGTTGCGAGTCGGCCGGCTCGGGATAACGCTCCGGCACCATGCGACCGCCAAGGAAAAGGTCGAGGTCGCCATCGCCGTCCACATCGGCCAAGGCCATGGGGCCGGAGGTGGAGCGTTGGCTGGGCAGGGAAAATTGGATGGAAAAATTCTTGGCCGGATTCAGGCCGCGCAGGGGTGCCCGATCGAATGCTTTGCCGGGTGCCTCATAATTGGAAATGCCGGTGAGCAGCGTGGGCGCGGCATCGGGTTTGGGGATCCATCCGAGAACGCCGGTTTGATCAAGATCAGCGACTGGGGCGCGGGCAATTTTGAATTGCCCGCCCGGTTGCCCGTGATAAATCAACATCGGCCGTCCGCGGCCCGCAGCGATCACAAGATCCTCAAGGCCGTCCTGATTCACATCGGTCCAGGCCACGCCGGGGCCCAGTTGGCTGAGGCGATTGGGCAGCAGCGGTTGATACGCGAAATCATCGAAGGGGGTTTCCGAGTGGCCCACGCGCATTGGGCCGTCTGGCATTTGGATATCCAGTTTCTCAAAATCTTTTTTAAACAGCGTCTCCACGGGAGCGGGGGCCGGAGTCTGGTGCGGGCCATCCTCGCCTTGCGAAATCTCGTAAAGGTGGTTGGGCTTCACATTAGAAATGACACGCCGGGTGAGGGTGCCCCGGTCGCGCCAGATGATTTCGAGTTTCAAGCCTTCAGTGAGGTTGCCGGTGCCAAAGACGGCCAGCGGATCGCTGCCGGAGGCGTAGCCACCGCCGCTGTGGATTTCCTGTTCTATCGGGGCCAGACCACTGGCATTACCGGGGCCGCCGAGGAGGCGAACTTTCGCACCGATGGCCTGCACGTTGCCGGGCCGACCGATGAGGCGGACGGCGACGCGCGGGGCGTTGGATTCGTTGCGATAAATTTCCAGCGGCTCGATGTTATTGAAAATAAGATCAAGGTCGCCATCGCCATCAAAATCAGCCTGAGCCAAGCCGCCGGAAACGGCTTTGGTGTCAAAGCCCCAGTCACTGCCGCTCATAAATTCAAAGGTGAGGTCGCCCCGGTTGCGGTAGATAATATTGCGCGTGGGTAATGTAGGATAAACGGTCGATTTAAGAAGTGTGTTGATGGTGGATGTCCCTTGATTTGCATTCTCGATTTCCGCTGTGGCATCGGCATCCATAAAATCCCGAATCATTCCGGTGGCCACAATAAGATCTTCATAGCCATCCAAATCCACATCGGTGAAGGCGAGGCCCCAAGACCACTCGGAAGCTTTGACGCCGGCAAACTGTGCGATTTCCGTCCACGTGCCGTCGCCGCGGTTGAGGTGCAGCGTATTTTGCATGATTTGCGGACGATTATGAATGAGGCCAATGGCGGCATCGGTGGCCTGCATCATTCCCATTTGAGTTTTGCGCCGTTTATGTGAGCGGCTGAGCATATCCACAGTGATGAAATCCAAATGCCCATCGCGATTGAGATCGGTAAAATCGATGCCCATCGAAAATTGGCTGGTGCGGCGCAGGGCGATGGGCTCGATCAGCGTAAAATTGCCGCGGCCGTCGTTGCGCCAAAAGCGGTCGGCCCAGTCGAAGTCGGAACACACGTATAAATCCGGATCGCCATCGCCATCCACATCGCGGAATGCAGCTTCGTGGCTGGGGTCTTTGGGCATGGCGATGGGTCGGCCTTGTACATCGCGAAAGCGGTGGTCGTTATCCGTAACCGCGCGGAAGTTGCCGCGGCCGTCATTTAGGTAAAGATGGTCCTGCATATTGCTGACATCGATGACGACTTTGCCGGTGGTGGGGACTTTGCGAAGCGAAAAAATCTTGAGCCATTCATCAGGCATAGGGCGGCCGGCGAGTTTGGCTGCCACGCCGAGTTGATAAATGCGTTCCAGTTCTTTGGGGCCCAACACCTCGCCGGGGGTGCGTCTCAAAATAGAGGCGACGTACAGGTCAAGGTCACCATCGCCGTCCACATCGGCCATGCTGGAGCCCACGCTGCCGGCGCGGTGGTTGTATATCCAGCCGATATTTAGGCTTTCTGTGAATCGACCATTGCCGTCATTGAGAAAAAGAAAATTCCGTGTGTCGCGCAGGGAGGTCAGGATGAGATCCAAGTCGCGGTCGCCATCCACATCAGAAAAGAGTGCACCGCTTAATCGCCAGCCCCGGCACGCCACCCCGGCCAGCTCGGTGATGTTTTTAAATTTCCAATTGCCCTGATTCAGATAAAGCGCGTTGGGTTTATCCATGCCACACACGAACAGATCCGGCAAACCGTCGCCGTTGATATCTCCGGCGGCTAAGCCTGAGTTGCTGGTATCGCGGATGATTTCACCGATGATCGGCTGATATTTTCCGGTGGGCACCAGCCCGGTTTCCCTGGGCTCTAGCCGATGGAACCCCGGCCGTCCCTGATTGGGCACGTCGAGCGGGGTGATTTTTACCGTAGGCGCACCGACCAGTAGTGTGTTCAAACAAAGCCACGCGCACAGGCTTTGACCGAGGAGATGTCGGATTGGGCTCATCGAGGCGGTTGTAACAACCCTCGCGGAAAAAGACAATTCGCTTTATCGAGGGTGCGTTTTCTGTTACCTCAAACGCCGTATGGATGAGGCACCCAACACGCGTCCCGGCCTGGCTCCGGCATTGGCAGCCGCAGGGGTTCTGTTGTTGGTGTTGGCCGGGTTGTTTGGCCCGATTTTCTCCGGCGAATTCATTCTCCATTCCGAAGGGCAAACGGTGGAGGAATGGGATCGGCACTTTACTCATGGCGCCTGGGATGCTCTGGCCGGGTTGGGGGCGCCGCAGAGCCATTGGCCGTCGGGGTTCACCGGATGGTTTCAGGCGCTGTGCAAACTGACTCCGGATCCGACCGCGAATTATGCCAACTACTATCCACCCGCGTGTTTGTTTCTGCTGGGCATGGCCGCGTGGTTGTGTTTTCGGCAACTTAATTGCAGCGGGTTTATCTGCGGAATCGGCGCGTTGGCTGCCGCGTTGAACGGCGTCTTTCTTACACGCACAGTGGAATTTTCCGGCAGCTTGGCCGTGGTTGGCGCGGCGTTGTTTGTGGCGTTGGCGATGATTGTGAGGGGCCGTTTGCAATGGCCCGGCGCATTGGTGGCCGGGCTGGCGCTGGGCATAGGGTCATTGGAAATTGGCGCAGATGGATTTGTGCTGGTGGGCGCGATTCTTGGGTTGGCGTTGGGGTTGCCTCCGGCGGAGGGGGGCCGGTTTACGCAAAAGCGTTTGGCTTGCGTGAGTCTGATTCCTATGGCTGCGGCCGCAGTGGCTTGGCCGGTTTGGGCACATCCGGAATTTTTTGAGTCCACCGCCGCTCTGGGGGCAACTGCCGCGAATAGATCCCTCGATTTGCTCACCGTGCCGATGGCCGGGCTGTTTGGGCATCGATCGGATGTGGTGGATAGCACCCAACATTGGGGTGCGTTGATGGGCAGCCATTCTCACGCGTACGCCGGGGCGTTGGTGTTGCTGGTGGCGCTTTGGGCGCTGGTGCATGCGGCGCGCCGGAAGCATTCATTTTCGCCTCAAGACAAAACCCGCGCCCTGATACTGGGTGCCGTGGTGCTGGCGATTCCATGGGTAGTTTGGCAAAGTCACTGGCAGGCTTTGGTCAGCGTTTGTTTGCTGGGGTTGTTTGCTTTGGGCTTGAAGGGATTGGATGAATGGCTTGCCACCGAGGCGCATGAAAAATCCCGCGCGTTTGGGAGTGGCGGATTTAATACGGCTTGGCGCATGGGTTCATTCGGCGTGCTGGCATTGGCCACGCTGGGGTTCATCTTATTCAGCAACCGGGTCGAGCAATTGGCGGCAAGCATATTGAAGGCATCCCCCGGGGCACTGCCGGCGGATGCCTCCGCCTTGGCCAACGCCAGCACATTTCAAGCGGGGTTGTTCGTGCTGTTTCTGTTGCTTTCCATTGCTGCGCTGATCGGATGCAGCTTGGTGCAATGGCGGCGATCATCCCGCACCGTGGGCTTGTTGGCTTTGGCGGTCGTCTTGCTGGTGGATCTTGGGCGTTCGGGGAAACCGTTTATTCGCTTTGATCAATTTGATGCAACGACTCACGGGGCACCGTTGGCCGAGCGCTTGAAGGAGCACACCGGCCATGGCCGGGTGGCGTTACTGAATCAATATCAGCTGCAAAATCGGATTCCGCTCGACCGGGCGGTGATGGATTCTTTTCTTTCGCCCCCCTCCCCCGACAGCGTCAACTGGAGTACCCCGCGGTTGGCCGCGTTGGCCCGCGGATTTGTTGGGGGCATGATGCGCTATCAATCCGCCAGCGATGTGGAGCAATTCAATCACCTCATCCGCATGATGCTCAGTGCGCCTGGCGAATCAGACCGGCAGCAGGCTCAAATGCAATTGGAGAAACTTCCCGGCGGGAAGGAATTTCTCATGGGCGGGAGAGATCAAATTTTATTTAATTTTTTCTTGGAATCCAGCGGCCGCCGGCAAAGCCAGATTCTGGCGCACGAAACCATCAACATTTTAAGTCAGGCGTTTCATGAAAAATGGACGGCACATCTGTTTCCGAAGTTCGGCATCGCTCGTGCGCGGTTGGCGGATTTCCAACCGCCGCCCCTCGGCGCTTCCGCACGGGAAACTCAGCGCGCTGATGCGATCCGGTTGTTGGTCCGCCAATGGGAACTTGCGAGCACGCGCTATTTTATTTGCCATGCCGGGAACGCGGAACTCACCACGATGGTTCGGGTGGATTCCAAACTCGGCGACCAACCGCTGCCGACCTACCGCAACGCGCTAAACCAAATGCTCGATCCCGTGCTGCGGCGGTTTAAGCGGATGGAGGCGTTTCATTTGGGGCTCCTCCCCGCTCCTGACGGCGGGGCAAATTCCACCAACGCTCCGGTCGTCCTTATGGAATTTACCGGAGCCCTCCCGCGTGCGAAATTATTTGCCGACTGGCGGCAGGGCGTGGACGAAGCAACCGCGAACACCATTCTCTTTAGCCCCGGCTTTGATCCCCACTCTCAGGTGATCCTGCGCGCCAATAATTTGCCCGAACCGGAACAGCCCTCTCAAACGTCAGACCTGCCTGCTATCGAATCAGTCGATGTCAGTGCCACGCGTGTGGAAGTGAAAATTCCCCCGCTCAATTACGCTGCCATGATGCTGCTCAATGATCGGTTTGATGAGCACTGGAATGTGACCCTCGAAGGCCACTCTGTTCCTTTGCTCCGGGCCAATAACCATGCGCGGGCAGTCCACCTGTCGGCCTCGGATAAAGCCCGCACTCTGGTATTGACCTATCACGCGCCCGCACCGCCCACCACGCCACCACTCATCGCGCTCGGGATCGGCCTGTTCATTGCCGGCTTGGGCGTGCGCCGAACGCAATCTTCTGATTCGGAGGTCAACGATGAATCCGACCCCGCTCTCAAGCCCGATGAGGCTTGATGGAATTCAACCGTGAAGTTAGAATTTCCCGCCAGTTTGATACGTCAAACTGCCGTTCGTTATGAATCCATTCATTGATCAACCATTTCTTTCTCGGCGAGCCGCGCTAAAAAGTGCCGCCTGCGGGTTTGGCTCGCTTGCGTTCGGTGCCTTGGCTCATCGCGCGGCGGCCAAAGACAATTTACTCGCGGCGAAGCTCGTGCATCATGTGCCCAAGGCAAAGCGCGTGATTTTTCTCTTCATGGCCGGCGGCGTGAGCCACGTGGATTCATTTGACTACAAGCAGAAGCTCATCGATGACGATGGCAAAATGGTGCGCTTCGACGACGCCCGTACGCTGGCCAAGACGCGCAAAATCGTCGAACACGCCGTCAAAAAACCGCTCTGGAAATTCAAGAATTATGGCCAATGCGGCCAACCCGTCAGCGAACTTTTCCCGCACATGGCCAAGCACGTGGACGACCTTTGCATCCTCAAAGGCATGCACACCGAAGGCGTGGCCCACGGACCGAGCACACTCTTCATGCACTCGGGCACAATCAATCTCATTCGCCCCAGTATGGGCTCGTGGGTCAACTACGGCCTCGGCACAGAAAACGAAAACCTCCCCGGCTTCATCAGCATCGGCCCCTCGATGGGCAACGGCGGTCCACGCAATTACAGCAACGCATTTTTGCCCGCGGCTTATCAAGGCACGCCCATCGGCCGGGCCGGAATTCCGGCCAAGGATTCGACGATTCAAAATATCACCGCACCGGGCATCGACCCCAAGGAACAGCAAAAACAATTCGAACTCCTGCGCGCGCTTAACGCCGAGCAAGCCAAACGCCGCCCCGGCGATGACGAACTCAACGCGGTCATCGGCTCCTTCGAGCTCGCCTGGCGAATGCAAAATAACGCGCCCGGCATTCTCGATTTGTCCAAGGAAAACCCCAAGACCCTCGCGATGTACGGCATCGACCAAAAGCCGACGGATAACTTTGGCCGCTATTGTTTGATGGCCCGCCGCCTTAGCGAAGCCGGCGTGCGCTACGTTCAAGTCAATTACACCGACAACGGCAACAACCCATCGTGGGATCAGCACTCCAATATGCCCAAGCACATGGAGCACGCCCGGGCCAGCGATCAACCCGTGGCTGCGTTGCTGACCGATCTCAAACAGCGCGGATTGCTTGACGACACCATCGTGTGGTGGGGCAGCGAATTTGGCCGCACGCCCTACGCGCAAAACAAAGGTACCGGCCGCGATCACAATCCCGATGGCTTCACCGTATGGCTTGCCGGCGGCGGCATCAAGCCCGGCATCGCCCACGGCAACACCGACGAATACGGCCACCACGCCGTCGAAGGCAAAGTGCACATGCACGACCTCCACGCCACCCTCCTGCACCAACTCGGCCTCAACCACGAAAAGCTAACCTACCGCTATGACGGCCGCGATTTTCGATTGACGGATGTGCACGGCCGCGTGGTGAAGGAAATCCTCGCATAGTTAAGCCTCCCTCCGGCTTGAGCACTTCGCCAACAACCGGCTTTCTTCGCAAGCCAGGCAAGCTTCGCGAGCTGAGCCTGAACTGGTTCATGCTGCGTTTCCGGTTGGGGTGGGCCCGCGAAGGCCGAGTCCAGACACCCAGCGACAAGGACGATTTGCACGAAGACGCCCGGAAGAAACTGAAGATTCATTTCTGGGTGCCCGCCGAGACTCCCGGGGCCCGCATTGCCGTGTTCAACATGTTGGGCAGTTTGCGGGAAGAGGTGGGGTGCGAAGAGCTGCCGTGGGAAATCACCTGTAGCCCCAATCTTCCCAAGCAAGCCACCGATGTGCTCGTTAGCTATAAAGCCGTGCCTCCCGCCGAACCGCTGCCCGGCCAGCCGGTGCGGGTGCTGTTGTTTTGTGATCAATTGGAATGTCTCTGGGGCGAGTTGAAGCAATTCGCAGGCGTGGTCGTTCATTCCAGCTTGCCCTTGGCCCGCCTGGTGGCCAGTCGGCATACGCGGGTTTGGTTCATCGAGGAATGCGAGCACCCCGCCGAAATCGCGGCGGGGCAAGAACGCCTCGCCCAGAGCCCGCCCTCCGGCCGCCCGCCGGTGCTCGCGTGGCACGGCCACCGGCACACCCTTGAGGGACTGCTAGCATTGCGCCCTCTGCTGGAAAACTTCGCGCGTGAAAGGGAGGTCCGGCTGCGGTTGATCTCCAACCATCCGGCCGGCAACGAACAATGGGGCACCCCGCCCGTGGAACGGGTTGCCTATGACGACGAAGCCTTCGCCGCCCTTGCCGGAGAGGCGCGGCTTGGATTGACCCCCACGCGCAACCACCGGATGAAACACTGCCTGTTCAAGCCGTCCTCCCGGCTGCGGCGGCTTTACGCCTTGGGCGTGCCGGCGATTGGCGAAAGCCGCTGTCCCATGGTTCGGGAGTTTGCCGGAGAATTGCCGACCCCTCATCCCTGCGCGAACTCCCCCGCGGAATGGGCACGCCTGCTGCATCATTATTGGGACCACCCCGAGGCACTCGACGCCTTGGCCCGTGCCGGCCATGAACACGTTTTAAAAAACTATGCCATGTCCCGTTACGCCCGCCAATGGATCCAGTTTCTTGCCCAAATCTTTTCTTTCAAAACGTAACCGGCTTGCTACCCTTCCCCCCTATGAATTCGCGGCGCGAATTCCTCCTCGTGGGTGGCCTCGGTGCCGCCGGGCTCTCGCTGCCGCGTCTGCTCGCCAGTGAACGCCCCGGCAAGCCGGCCAAGGCGGATTCGTGCATCATCATTTTCCTCAACGGCGGCGCGCCGCATCTCGATATGTGGGACATGAAACCCCACGCGCCCAAGGAAATCCGCGGCGAGTTTTCGCCTATCCGCAGCACGGTGCCGGGGATGCACGTTTGCGAATTGCTCCCGCGCCTCGCCAAGCAAATGCACCACACCACGCTCGTGCGCTCGATGCATCATAGCGTGAACAATTCCCACGCCGCCGCGGTGTATGCCGCGTTGACCGGCCATGACCGCGGCGAGATCGGCGGCGGCTTTCGGCCCGATGATTACCCCGGCATCGGCTCGGTGATGACCAAGCTGCGCCCGCCGCGCCGCAACGCGCTGCCGTACGTGTCGCTGCCGTACAAGACCAAGGAAGGCGCGGGCGGCCCGTTGCAACCGGGATTCCTCGCGGGCTTCATCGGTGCGCAGCACGACCCATTTTGGGTTTTGGAAGACCCGAACAAGCCGGACTTCCGCGTGCGCAATCTCTCCCTGCCCGCGGGCGTCTCCAGCCAGCGCATGAACCAGCGCGGCAATCTTCTGCAGTCGCTCGACCAAGCCCTCGCCCAAAAACTTCCTGGCGGCCGCACGCATCACGAGGCGATGACCGAGTTTCAAAAACGCGCCTTCGACCTCCTCACTAGCAACGCCACGCAGCAGGCATTTCAACTCGACCGCGAGCCCGCCGTTAAACGCGACGCCTACGGCCGCAACATCTACGGCCAAAGCGTTCTGCTCGCCCGCCGCCTGATCGAGGCCGGCACCCGCGTCGTCACCATGAGCTGGGCGCCCGACGCCAACGCCACGTGGGACACCCACGGCGCCAATTTCAAGAAACTGAAAAACCCGTTGCTGCCCCAGTTCGACGCCGCCGCCTCCAGCCTCATCGCCGACCTCCACCAGCGCGGCCTCTTGAAGCGCACCGTGGTGGCTGTGCTCGGCGACTTCGGCCGCACGCCACGCATCAACAAAAACGCCGGCCGCGACCACTGGAACAACTGCTACACCGTCATGCTCGCCGGCGGCGGCTTCAAGGGCGGCCACATCCACGGCGCCAGCGACCGCACCGGCGCCCTCCCCGCCGAGGCCCCCGTCACCCCCGGCGACATCGTCGCCACCCTTTACCAGCAACTCGGCCTCGACCACCGCACCGAGCTCTACGATTCCCTCGAGCGCCCCCACGCCCTCGTGCCCAAGGCGCGGGTGATTGATGAACTGTTGGGTTAAGGCCCAAGGCCCAAGGCCCAATCTCCAAATCCCAAGGAATAACCAAAACCCAATGCCCAAAAATGGGTCTTGGTCATTGAGATTTCCTTGGACATTGGGCCTTGGTCATTGGACATTTTCCAATCGCCACTTTCAAAACCACCCCCGACCAAACCGACCTCGACGGCATTGAGCGCGACTTGCGTTTCCACCCCAGCCCCGTCACCGAGCCCGCCACGCTCACCCGCGAACAGGTCGACCACTTCAACGCCGCCGGCTACGTCCGCCCCATCACCATTTTTGACGACGCCGAAATCGCCGGCCACCGCGCCTACTTCGACCGCCTCCTTGAGCAGACCCTCGCCGCCGGCGGCGACAGCTACTCCATCAGCACCGCCCACTTAAAACACGCCCGCGTCTACGACCTCCTCACCCATCCCCGCATCGTCGCCTGCGTGCGCGACCTCCTCGGGCCCAACGTCATCGGCTGGGGCTCCCATTTTTTCTGCAAACTCCCCGGCGACGGCAAACGCGTCGCGTGGCATCAGGACGCCAGCTACTGGCCCCTCACCCCCAGCAAAGCCGTCACCTGCTGGCTCGCCATCGACGACGCCGACACCGAGAACGCCTGCATGCGCTTCCTCGCCCGCTCCCACCACGACGGCCACCTCACCTGGCGCCCCAGCACCCCCGAGGAACACAACACCCTCAACCAAACCGTCGAGGACACCGCGAAGTACGGCACCCCCATCGACAACATCCTCCGCGCCGGCCAATGCTCCCTCCATACCGACCTCCTCCTCCACGGCTCCGAGGCCAACCAATCCACCCGCCGCCGCTGCGCCCTCACCCTCCGCTACACCACCCCCGAAGTCCGCGCCGGCATGGACTGGAACGGGAAAGGGGTCGTCGTCAGTGGGGAGGATGCTGAGGGCTACTGGGCAAATCCGCCGCGGCCAGACGATGAATGACCAATGACCAAACCCCCAAGACCCAAGGATTGACCGAATCCCAATGTCCAACTAATCTTGGGCATTGAATCATTGGGAATTCCTTGGACATTGGTCCTTGGTCATTTCCCCCATGCCTTTCCCCTCCCAAGCTTCCTTCATCACCGGCGCCGTGCTGCCCGTGGATGGCGGCTATCTTACCACCTGATTTTTTGACCATGTACAAACGCCCCCTGCAAACCCCCATGGCACTGGCTGATCTTGTGGAGACGGCCATCCCGGAAGACGAACGACTCTGGGTGCCTCAGAGTGATACGGTGGATTTTCGTCCGCTACTTTTCAACACCACCAACGGCGAATGGATCAATCTGCTGCGCGTGCGCGGCGGCGGTCAATTGGGACGGCATCGGCATGCCTCGCCGGTGTACGGGTTTGTGCTCAAAGGCACGTGGCGTTATCTGGAGCATGACTGGGTGGCGCGCGAGGGGATGTTTGTCTATGAACCGCCCGGCGAAATCCACACGCTCGTCGTCGAGGAAGGCGCGGAACCGATGATCACGCTCTTTCACGTGCTCGGTTCAGTGATTTATTACGACGAACACGACCACCCCACCGGCCATGATGATGTGCATGTGAAACTCGAGCTGGCCCGGGCGCATTACGAGAAGGTCGGCCTGGGCGCCGAGGTGGCGGAGGCGTTGATTCGTTAACGCGGCTTGTCAAACGAGCGTCAGTCACTCGGGTTCGACCTCGAGCCGTGGGAGCCTATAACTTCCAGTGCCAGGCCCCGTTTTCCACAATCCAAATTTGTGGTTTTTCATCCTTCTTCCACTCCCCGTTGACGCGGTGGCTGGTGTTCACCGTTGCCTGGGTGAGATCTGCATTCAACTGGATGTCATCAATTCGAAAGTCCGCTTTCTTTAATCCGCCCAATCCAACCATCACACGAATCCCGCCCCAAGTCAGGCCGATCTTCGGGCCATCCGCCTGCGTCTGGGAATCGGTCACGGCTTTGAAGGATTCAAATTTATCCGCCAAAATCGCATCCACACCCTGATCATACCGCGCTTGAATATCGGCCTTGGCTTGGCGCTCGGCCTCAACCTTGGCTTGGCGCTCGGCTGATTCACGAGCCTGCCGGGCCTCCTCCGCCAACTGCGCCGCTTTTTCTTCTGCCGAAGGCCCGCAACCCACCGCGTAGGTGAGCAGCACCACAAATAGTAACAACTGTTTCATAATCAACGGGAATACGCGGCAAAACCTGTCTGGTTACAATCCGGTGACACCCCTTCCAGATGAACAAATAATTGCAATCGTGCCACCATTCAAGTGCAGATTGTGGCGTGGTCACCATTGCCCTCTCGCGCTAAACTCGAGCTGGCCCGGGCGCATTACGAGAAGGTCGGCCTGGGCGCCGAAGTGGCGGAGGCATTGATTCGTTAACGCGGCTTGTCAAACGCCCACCGCTCGCTAGACTTTTCCCCAAGCAAATAATGAAAAAGACACTGATTCTCTTTGGCCTCACCCTCGGCCTGAATATGGTTGCCGCACCCGGTTTGTGGACGGATGCGAAGGACAAAACGTTGCCCGCGGATTTCAAGATCCAAGGGGAATACATCGGCGACCTTTCGTGCGGCTGCGATGTGGGCGCGCAGGTGATCGCGCTGGGCGGCGGCGAGTTTCAGCTCGTGCTGTACCCGGGCGGTCTGCCCGGCGATGGCTGGGATCGCGGGGATGATCGGTCATTGTTTGCCGGCAAACTGAACGGCAATAAGGCCGTGTTCACCGACGCGATCGGCAAGCGCCGTTATCTTGGCAACGGCGCAAATGAATTCAGCGCCACCAGCCAGTACCCGCCCAAGGGCCAGAAGGAAGGCAAGGCCGTGATTGAAAACGGCAAGCTCACCGGTTCCTACGGCAAGAAGACCTTTGAACTGAAACGTCTGGAACGCAAGAGCCCCTCCCTCGGTGCCAAGGCACCCAAGGGCGCTATTGTGCTGTTCGACGGCACGGGCAAAGGCGAATGGCAGGGTGGCCGTCTGGACGAGCAGACCAAGCTGCTGAACACCGACGGGCGCGATATCAAAACGGCCCGCAAATTTCAAAACTACACCATGCACGTGGAATTCCTGCTGCCCTTCAAGCCCGCCGCGCGCGGTCAAGGCCGCGGCAACAGCGGCTTTTATCAGGTGGATCATTACGAGGTGCAGATCCTCGATTCGTTTGGGTTGGAAGGAAAAAACAACGAGTGCGGCGGCGTCTACACCAAGGCCGAGCCGATCGTGAACATGTGCCTGCCGCCGCTCCAATGGCAGACCTACGACGTGGAATTCACCAATGCCGTGATGAAGGACGGCAAGAAAATCAAAAACGCCCGCATGACGCTGAAACACAACGGCGTGGTGATCCACAAGGATCTGGAGATCAACGGCAAGACCGGCGGCTCCCGCCGCGATCCCGAAGGCACGCCCGGCGCCATCAAGCTGCAGGGCCACGGCAACCCGCTGCAATTCCGCAACGTGTGGATCGTGGAGCGGAAATAATTGGCGTGAAATTCACCCCCTACCGATCTGTTTGGCTTGGCCTGATACTGGTTTTTCTTTTCACTAGCTGCGTGGGTTTTCAGGGGTTCATCAAAAAAACCGGGCCAGAATATGAGGCCGAGGTGCGCGCTTGGCAACGGGTGATTGAGCAGCGCGGCGGCAACGGGATGTGGCTGGTGAACCGCGGCTATCGCACGGGCGATGACGTTGTGGCGCTTGCCACTTGCAGTGCGCTTTCGCACGTGGGGATTTTGGATGCGGAAAACGGCGTGGTCATCGAATCGTTATGGAATGGAAACGTGACCAACAGTCTGGCAAATTTTCTTGATATGTCGCATCGCGTGGTGCTGGTACAACCGGAAAGTTGGACGCCCGAAACCGGTCGCGAAGCCCTTGCCAAGGCGCGGGGTGAGTTGGAAAAAAAATATGACTTCGCCGGGCTCATTGGTTTACCCAGCACCAACCGCTGGTATTGCAGCGAACTCGCCTCGTGGTGTTGGGGGCGCGAGGCCAATCAATTCGGCCCGTGGAACGTCATCCACCCGCGCCGCCTGCCGAAGATGGGAACCGTCCTCTTTGACTCCGGCCCGCGCGACGGGCGATTGGACGAGTGAATCATCCCCCGTGATGTGGCGGTTTGGTGATATTTTCCTTTGCGGCTTTCATGTCCTCCGCCGCTGCACGTTCTTGAATCTGTTCCATTTGCTGCGTGAGCCGCCGCAGCGATTTGGCCTGGTCGATCACCGTTCCATTTAACAACTCAGTCAACTGTTCCAAATGCGCCAAAGCCGATTCAATCTTTATCAACCGTTCGTTGTTGCCGTCGCTCATCCGGCCAAATTGCCCTCATCCATTCCGCGAGTCGATTTGAAAATTGAATCTTCCTTGATTATTGAGAATTGATCCTTAAAATTTTTCCACGTATGAAATCAACTTTTTGGATTCTAATGTTCCTCGCCGTTTCGTTCACGGCTTTCGCGCAGAAAAAACCTTCGTACACGCCAGATCAAGCCGTCGCGCGAATGAAACTGCCGGAAGGTTTTTCGGTCACGCAATTCGCCGCCGAGCCGGATGTGGTGCAGCCCTTTGCGTTTTGCTTTGATGATCGCGGACGGGTTTGGGTGTGTGAAAATCTGAACTACGAAACGCGCAAGAGCGACACCTTCAAGCAAGGACCGAAAGGGCGCATTCTCATTCTGGAAGACACCAACGGAGAC
Source organism: Limisphaerales bacterium (assembly GCA_014382585.1). Lineage (NCBI taxonomy): Bacteria > Pseudomonadati > Verrucomicrobiota > Verrucomicrobiia > Limisphaerales > Limisphaerales bacterium. The sequence goes on from JACNJL010000017.1 coordinate 26,778, forward strand.
GGCCGGTTCGACAAGCGCAAAGTGTTCATCGACAAGATTTTTTTCCCAACCGGACTGCAAGTGGGCTTCGGCGGCGTGTGGGTTGGCTCGCCGCCCAATCTGCTTTTTATTCCCGACAAAAATGGCGATGACATTCCCGATGGCGATCCCATCGCGGTGCTCGATGGCTGGGGCCGGCAGGACCGGCACGAAACGCTGAACAGTTTTGTGTGGGGGCCGGACGGCTGGTTGTACGGCTGCCACGGCGTGTTTACCCACAGCAAAGTGGGCCGGCCCGGCACGCCGGAAAAAGACCGCGTGCCGCTCAACGCCGGCGTGTGGCGCTATCATCCCACCAAGAAGGATTTTGAAGTCTTCGCGTGGGGCACCAGCAATCCTTGGGGGCTCGATTTTGACAGCCGCGGCCAGGCCTTTATCACCGCCTGCGTCATCCCGCACCTGTGGCACATGGTGCAGGGCGGGCGCTATCATCGGCAGGGCGGCCGGCATTTTAATCCGCACATTTACAACGACATCAAAACCATCGCCGACCACGTGCACCAAAACTATGGCGGCCGCAAACACGAAGGCGGCCTCGCGTATTTTTATGCGAACGGCGCGTTCTCCGAAAAAAACAACCGCCAACGCAAAGGCGGCTTCGCCCACGGCGGCTGCCAGATTTACAACGGCGGCGCGTTCCCGAAGCAATATCACGGGCAAGCGTTCATGGGCAACATCCACCATCATATGCTCTACGTGGACAACCTCCAGCGCCGTGGCTCGGGCTTTGCCGGCACACACGGCGGCGATTTTATGCTCGCGCACGATCCGCATTTTCTCGGCTTCAATCTCGACACCGGCCCCACCGGCGCGCTGTGGGTTATTGATTGGAACGATGCCGACATCTGCGGACGCATTGTCCATCAACTCGGCACCGGCCGCATCTATCGCGTGTCGCACACCAACTGCAAGCCCGTAAAAAACCTCAACCTCGCCCAACTCAACGACAGCAAGTTGGTGGATTTATTAAATCACAAAAACGATTGGTACGCCGATCACGCCCGCCGCCTCCTGCAGGAACGCGCCGAAGCCACGCGCCACCAAGGCCCCGACGAAGGCATCTCCGCAACTGCGGCCGAAACGCCCGGCTTGCTCAGTGAAATTTATCTCAATCCCAAAGCCAACCCCACCCATCGCCTGCGCGCGATGCTCGCAATGCACTCGATGTTCGGCCTCAACTCGGAGATATTGCTCAAGCTGATGGTCGACAAGGACGAAACCCTTCGCGGCTGGGCCATCCAATGCGCGTTGGAAAAAAAGAAAACGAATCAGCTCACCCTCGATCAACTTGTGAACATGGCCAGGACCGATGGATCCAAATTCGTCCGCCTCTACCTCGCCAGCGCGCTGCAGCGACTGCCGCTTGATCAACGCTGGTCTCTTGCCGAAGCGCTCATTGCGCATGAAGCGGATAAAGATGACCACAACCTCCCGCTCCTTTACTGGTACGGCATCGAACCGCTTGTCCCCGCCGACAAAGCCCGCGCCCTCAAACTAGCTGCAACATCCAAAATCCCACTCATCCGCCAATACATCGCCCGCCGTATTTCCGCAAAATAAAGTTGAACGAACGGACCCGTAAGCTCGTCCCTCCATCGTGCTGAAACATGATGGCGCCCCAAAATATTTGGGAGGGACGAAATTGCGAGTCCGCAGCCACAATAATTTATTATGAAAAAAACAATCCTATTGCTCGCCGCCTTCGCTTTCGCCGCTCAAGCTGATTGGAAACAATGGCGCGGGCCGACCGGTCAAGGGCATGCGGACGCCAAACTGCCCACCGAGTGGAGCGAAACCAAAAACGTCAAGTGGCGCACGCCCATCCCGGGCAAAGGTTGGTCGTCGCCTGTGATTGAGGGCGATCAGATTTGGATGACCACTGCCTTCGAGACGGCTGCCACCGAAGCGGAAGCCAAAGAACGCCTCAAGAAAAATACCGGTGGCGTTCCGGTGAAAGTCCTTAGCAATGTGCAACTGCACGTCGTGTGCGTTGATAAACGCACCGGCAAACTGCTGCACAATTTTGAGGTCATCACCAAGAAACAGCCGCAGTGGGTTCACAAGCTCAACAGTTACGCTTCACCCTCACCCATCATTGAAGCCGGCCGTGTGTATTGCCACTTCGGCTCGTACGGCACCGTGTGCATCGACGCCAAAACCGCCAAGGTGGCGTGGCGGAATGAAAAACTGTGGGTCAATCACGAAAACGGCCCCGGTAGCACGCCGGTGCTTTGGAAGGATTTATTAATTTTCCACATGGACGGCAGCGACAAACAATACGTGGTGGCGCTCGATAAAAAAACCGGTCTCGAAAAATGGCGCACCGCCCGCACCGGCAAGATGAATGAAAACCCGCAGCTCAAAAAATCTTACGGCACCCCGCTTATCATTAAGGCTAACGGTCGCGACACGCTCTTTTCTCCTGCCAGCGATTGGCTCTACGGCTACGATCCCGCCACCGGCCGTGAGTTGTGGAAAGTTGCCTACGGGATGCTTGGGTTTTCCGTCGTGCCGCGCCCGGTCACCGGCCACGGCATGCTTTTTATGAGCACTAGTTTTATGCGATCGCAACTCCTCGCTGTCCGATATGAAAATACCGGCAAACCGGATATCGTGTGGAAATACAATCGCGGCGTCTCCAAACAGCCCTCGCCCATCCTTATCGGCGACGAGCTTTACTTTGTCGATGACAGCGGTGGGCTTGTTACTTGCCTCAACGCTCACACCGGCGACGTTCACTGGCGTGAACGTCTCGGCGGTAATTACAGCGCTTCCCCGCTGCACGCCAACGGCAAAATTTATTTCCACAGTCGCGAAGGCATCACCACCGTGCTTCAAGCCGGCAAAACATTCAAAGTCCTTGCCAAAAATAAACTCGACGGCCAACACATGGCCAGCGCAGCGGTGGACGGCAACGCCTTGATTTTGCGCACTGACAAGGCTTTGTATTGGATTGAAAGCCGGTAGGGCGGTTTCTCCGAAACCGCCGTGGCGCGTTCGAAGAGCACGCCCTACCTTGCCGCGTCATTTGAATGTCACCTGCGCGCCCGGCTTGAGTGCGTGCTTGGGCATTTCTTTAAATGAATGGAAATTGCGCATGGTTTCGAGTTTTTCGATGGTGTTTTTGCTTTCGTCGTACACACCCGTTTTGGCATCGAGCACGCCTTTTGCGTTCAGGCCCAAGTGCTTCACCATAAATGGATACATCGCTTGCCGTTTGGAAAGCTGATAGCCGTGGCCTTCTTTTGCGAAGTGGGTGTTCGCCGCTTTGGCTTCCGCGCCGTAGTATTTGTAAATTTTCCGGATGAACGGATGCTCTACCGTTGGCGTGTTCTTCGTCCAATCGCCGCCCACGGAAATGAGCTTCAACGGGCGCGGCGCGGCGAGTGCTGCGATCTCCGCGTTATTCGTTTCCAGCTGCTCGGTCTTGTGGATCGGCATGCCGCTTTCGCAATGGCAGCCGCCAAAGAAATGCGCGGACACCATCACCACCGGCACACTCACCGCCACGCGCTCATCAATCGCCGTCAGCAAAAATGTCTGCGTGCCGCCACCGGAACAACCGGTCACCCCAATGCGTTTTGGGTCCACCTCCGGCAGTGTCTCTAGAAAATCGATCGCCCGCACGCTGCTCCACGTTTGCAGCGTGAGCGCCTGCGGATGGCTGTGTTTCCAGCCGAGATGTTCCGAATCGCCGAAACCGATCATGTCATACGAAAACACCACCGCCCCCATTCGCGCAAGTGTCGCACAGCGATGTTGCTGATCCGGCCGGAGTCGTCCGCCCGCGGGGCCGCGCGCATGGCCGTGTGGACAAAGAATGCCGGGACGTTTGCTTTTGAAACCCAGGGGCCGGTATAAATTGCCGTACACAAAAAATCCCGGTCGCGCCTCGAAGGCGGCTGCTTCCACGCTGTAGCCGTTATAGGTGCGTTTGTTTTTGATGATGGCTTTAAGCGGTGTATGCTTGGGTAACGGATTGAGCTTCGCGCCCGTGAGAATTTGCTGCCGCACGGCTGCCGCGCGGGTTTTCCATTCGGCAAGATCGGAATGCGTGGCCGCAAGCCGCGCAAGTTGTTTCACGGCATCCGCTTCGGAATGATAATGGCCAACGCACAGCGTGGGTTTCTCCGCCGCACGGGTAGCGAATGCAATTAGGGTGAGGGCTAGGAAGAGGTGTTGCATCAGCTAAGGTTGGCAGAAGCGTTCCCTTCGCGCAATGGCTATTCCTTTGTTTGCTTGGGCGGGGCCAAATGTCGGCTCCGGAAAAATGACTTGTGCAGCTCAAGCAGGCGGCCGAGTTCCTGAATGGGCGTTTTGTGATCGGCCACGCGCAGGTCGATGTAGCGGTCATTGGCGCTGTTGTATCCGCCCTTTTCGCGCACCACCAATAGCGCAGCGGATTGTCGCCCGCGCTTGTCGCCGCCGGCGGCTTGCGCCGCTTCGAGTGCGGCCATCAGCCAATCGGCCAGTTCGGTTTCGGGCGTCTTGCGTGCGTTCTCAAATGCGGCCGCCATATTTTTCACCACCGCGTCGCTGGCAAGGATGTTTCCCTGCGCGGCAAAATGTTTGCCCGTCACGTGCCCCGCCCAATCCATACAGCGTTTGCCCGTGAAGCTGGCGGCGCGGCCTTTGGCATCCACGATGCCGAGTTGCCGAAACTCACGCCGCGCATCGGGCTTGGTTAGCGCGTTCACCACCTCCGTCGGTGATTTGCCTTTGGCTAGCAACTCCAGTCCATCAGGGCCGTACTCAATTTTCGCCCACGATTGCGTGGCCAGCGCGCCCACGCCGGCCTTAGCCCACGGCACTACCGAGCCCACGCTGAAAAATTTACTCTGCACCGCGACGCCCAATTCGCCGGTAGCCGGATCAAAGGCAACAATGGAAAACGTGGCAATCGGCCCCTCAGCGGCCTGTGTAGAGATACAAATGACACCCATGAACACAGATAAAATTTTGGCGAAGCGTTGCATGCTCGGATTGTAGCGCAGTCCCGGCCCGGCGCAATCGTTTGGTTGTAATTCTAAACGAAGAAGTTTTGACTCTTTCGGCCGGAAAGGTACAACAGGCCCACGTATGAACACTTCTCTCAAGGGCAAATGGGTATTGATCACCGGCGCGTCGGCGGGGTTTGGCGCGGAAGGCGCGCGGCACTTTGCGCGCGAAGGGGCGCATCTCGTCCTTGGCGCGAGGCGTGTGGATCGGCTTAAATCAGTTGCTGCCGAATGCGAACAGGCCGGCGCAGCCTCGGCGCATGTTCATGAATTGGACGTGGCCTGTACCGAGAGCGTCAACGCCTTCGTCGATTGGCAAAAAACGCTAACGCCCAAGCTTGATGTGCTGGTAAACAATGCCGGTGGCGCGCATGGGATGGACACCGTGGCCGAAGGTAAGGACGCCGATTGGGAGGCGATGGTGCAGTCAAATTTCCTGGGACTCATGCGCGTGACGCGGGCGTGTCTGCCGTTGATGGTGGAGAACCCCGGCAGCACGATCATCAACATTGGCTCCATCGCCGGCCGTGTGGCGTACGAGTACGGCTCGGTGTACTGCGGCGTGAAGGCGGCAGAAAAATCAATCACCCAAACGCTGCGGCTGGAGCTCAACGGCACTGGCGTGCGCGTGGGCACGCTGGATCCGGGACTGGCGTTGACGGAGTTTTCCATCGTTCGTTTCAAAGGTGATGAAGAATTGGCTGACAAACCATACGTGGGGCTCGACCCATTGGTGGCCGAGGACATCGCCGAAGCGATGGTGTGGATGGCCACGCGCCCGCCGCATGTGTGCATCGACGAGATATTAATCAAGTGCACCGCTCAAGCCGCCATCCACAAGACGCATCGCGAGACGAGTTAGCGTTTTACTTGGAAAACCCAAGTAGTTTTTTCATGGCCACGGCGTAGCGTTTGCCGAATTCGCGATAGCCGGCGGCATTGAAGTGGACGACGTCGCCCTTGTGGCCGAGGCCCTCAGCGGAAACCCACGCGGCGTGGTTCACTTTGCCCGGCAACGCCTTGAGCGCGGCGTCGACGGTGGGTTTGAATTTGGCTGCCTTAAAAAAATGGCCCATTTCGCCGACGACGATGGGGATGTTTTTATCACCCAAATCCTTTCGCCACGCTGAAATCATGGCGTGAAGTTGTTGCTCGTAGATTTTTGCGGTGGCTTCCTTGCCGGAATCATTTTCGCCTTGGTGCCAAAGGATGCCTTTAATGACGCCTTTTTTTTGCGCGACCGCGGCGCGTTTTAATGCGGCCTTGTAGAGGTCTCCGTTTCGCTGCCAACGGCGGATGGGGGTGCCGCCAACGGCGCAGGGGATGAGGCCAATTTTGAGGTTTGGATTGGCTTTGGCCATCGTGATGCCAAAGGTGCGGCCGAGGCTGACGCCGGCGATGGTTTTATCAAACGAAATGGGGTCGACGGCCGACACCCATTCGTTGGCCTTGTTGAGCATCAACACGCGCGGCACGGCCACCTTATCTTCCAGCGCGATCTTGCCGCGCCCGGCCATGTTTGACTGGCCGATGAGCAGATACAAATGGAAGTTTGCATCAGCCGCCTGCAGCGCGCAGGCAGATGTTGCCAACAGCCCGAGTATCCAGCGGCGCATGGCTAGAGTTTTTTGCCGAGCTGGCTGGTGAAGGGCGAGGCGGGCAGACCGGCGCCATTGACGAGGTTGGGCTCAGCGAGTTGATTCCAGCCGAAGCGTACGCCTATTGGGTTACGAACGGCTTTGCTGGATACGATGACTTTGCCCTCGTGCACATACGCGCCGGCGGGGAACCATTTGCCCTCGGCGGTGAGCAGCTCGAAATGCGTTAGTGGCTTGTCATCACGCGATTTAATGCCGGCGGCGTGTTCAAAATCCACAATCGCCCGGCCGCCTTCCACTTTGAGTGATTTGTAGAGCGGGCCGGAATACACAATGTCTTTTTGGCCGTACGTCTTCGCCAACGCCCACAATGCCAGCCGCTTGCCGACGTCCTGTTTGTTCGGCGGGTGGATGTCGCCCACCGTGGTGATATCCGTGGTGACGGCCATGCCGGTGTTGGGAATTTTTTTCACCGCGCTGAGTTGCGCCTGCCAAATGCCTGCCAGCCGCGTGGGGTCGCCGCCGTATCGGTAGGGGGCCAGTTGCACAAACAGAAACGGCATGTCGGCGTTGTGCCACACGCTGCGCCAACCGGCGATGAGCGCGCGCATTTTTTGGTAGTACATCATCCCTTCGCCATTGTTGCTTTCGCCCTGATACCACAGTGCGCCTTTGATGGTGTATGGCAGCAGCGGATGAATCATGCCATTGTACAGCGCAAGCGCGCTTTGGTGGTTAACCCCGTTGCCGCGTTTGGCGGGGAAATCTTTCAAATTGTCGGCGATGTTTTTGAGCGCGGGGACACCCTTAAAACCCACCGGCGGAATCCACGGCTCGATGCGCGTGCCGCCCCAGTTGCTGCCGATGAGGCCGATGGGCACGTTGAGTTCGCCCTGCAGATGGCGCGCGAAATAATATCCGACTGCGGTGAAATTACCCGTAACCGCCGGCGTGCTCGGCTGCCAACCGGTCGAAGGCACATCGCTCTCCTGCTTGGCGCTGGGGCGATGGGGAATTTTTATATGGCGAATCAGCGGATGCTTGGCATTGGCGATTTCCTCTTTCGCATTTGTCGAACGGGAGACCGTCCATTCCATATTCGACTGACCGGAGCATAGCCAAACTTCGCCCACAAGCACGTCCGTGAGTTTCACCGTGCTGCTACCTTTTACCGTGAGCGCGCGGCCCTTGGCGCTGGCCTTCATGGCGGTGAGCTTTACCTGCCATCGGCCATCCTTACCGGCTTTTGCTGTGTGGGTTTGGTCGGCGAACGAAACGGTCACCTCCGTGCCCGCATCGTCCCAGCCCCAAATCGGGCACGCCGCGTCCCGTTGCAAAACCATATGGCTACCGAGTATGGACGGCAGCTTGGTTTCCGCTTGCGCAAAAATTGTGGTGAGGGTGAATAGGACGACAGTCCAACCGAATGGAAAAAGACGTTGTGTCATGGGCCGATTGCAACCCCGATTGCCTCCCGCGTCAATGCAGAAAACTTGGTAATTGAGACACGGAATCCAAGATCCACACGGATGAGTCAATCCGTGAAAATCCATACCTGAAGTTCGACTATTTTTTGGACTTTATCAAACGCTGATAACCCTCGATTCTGCGCTCAAGATCAGGGTTATTTTTTTCCAACTCCGCCCTCTCAAGAGCGGCGGTCAATGCCTTTTCATATTCATTTTTTGACACCCAATGCATCTCCTCAACGGATAGGGTTCCAAGTAATAATGGGCGCGACAAGTCTTTTTGGTCGGGCGAAGTTTTGCCAAATGTTTGGGCGATTAGTTTGGCATCATCGAAGCGATGATTTGAATTTAGATAATGGACATATTTGAAGGCTGCTTCCGGGTAGATTGGGCCCAAGGCGAAGGCTTGGCGGAATGCAAAGTCAGCTTCCTGCGCATATACTTTTTTTAGTTCGGCACCTTTTGTGGTTGTTTGCCGCCAAGAAAACAACTGGGCTTGGCCGCACCTCATTTTCGAAAACGCTTTCTGTTCTGAACAAGGTGGTCCTTTCCGGAATTCGAGCTTTTCCATCACCTCTTTTTTTCCTTTCAAAAACAAAGCGTCGCCTTTGAAATTATCGTGATTGCCTTTGATGTAAATCGTTTCAACCCATTTGCATAATTCAGCCACGGTGGTTTCCGGCTTCACCACAGCGTCGCCCACGCAGAGTGCCATATATTTCTGCCAATCCTTTCTGCTTTGGGCGATGTGGTCCTGATGCAATTCCTTCAGTGGTTTTCGTTCCAGCTTGAATATCAAGCCATGCGGAACCATGTGTGGCATCATCCATCCAAGCGGAAAACTCTCTTCCAAATAAAAATCATGTTCAGGATTTTTATCAAAAATCTTTTTAGCTAAAAGCGCATTGATCGCCATCACCGAGCCATTTCCGTGTACTTGCATTTGCGGGTTGAGCGGGGTGGACATTAGTTTTTTGCATTTGGGGCAGGGTAAGCCGCCTTGTGCTTGCACCCGTTTGAATGTTTGCATTTCGTACCGTCCGATCGCAATGAGCTGGCGGGTGCCACAGGTTGGGTCCAGGCACTGGAACGGGTAATTAAGCGTCACATTTTCGTTGGGGGCGAGTTGTCCGCGCCCCATGCGCTGCATGGCATCCTGCAGATAATCGTTGAACGCAATTTGGTTATCCTCAACCGAAGGAATGTAAATGCGTTTCCCATACAATCCCCTCAAGTATCTCAAATAAGTAAAATCAGCAAATGCGTTCTGAGTGATGGCAAAAAAAGGATCAGCCTTTTCATGTGATTTACATCCCAAAGTGATGGCAAAGCGTCCGGAGTCCGTGCCTCCAAAATAGATGCTGCCCTTGGGGATGCTCTCAATAATGACTTCCATGTACATTCGTAAATATTTCGCATGCCACATGTCCACCGCCTCCATGGCTCCAAACACTTCCATGGTCGGCGCCCAAACAAACCGAAAATCATTCGCCCTCTTTTCCCTTTGAAGCGCAATTGTTTTTCGCCAACGATCTAATATTTCTACCTCAAAGAGTTTTTCCAATTTAGGTATTACAGCAGCCCAGAAAGCTTCTCCAAAGAAAGGAGGAAGGCTATCGTATTGGCCACTCATCTGCGCTAATGGCCGATATTGCTTTTGAGCTTTTGCAAAATCTCCGGCAATCACTGCATCAAAAAAATCCCATACTCCTTTAGGAGGTTTCACCTTATTCTCCGCAGCAATCGCTTTGGCATAATCACGCTTACGAATCGCGAAAGCCTTAAAGTCGGCCATCAACTTAGCCTTTGGGGATAGCGCGGCTGGTTTTAATTGTTTCTCCTTGCCATTGGGCTTGCTGTTCAGTTCCAGCGGAACAGCCACAACTGGCTTGTTCGATACAAACAACACTAATAAAATCAAACCTAGTTCCAAAATCCGGTTCATACTGAAAGATTACAATCAGATTACTTAAATTGCACTATTATAATTTACCTTACTGGGAGAAATGGGGCTTTATTTTGGCAAGGGCTGGTTGAGTTCTGCGGCCAGTTTTTTCAGTTGGCCTGATAGCGCGGTTTCGATTTTTTCCATTAATGTGGGGCCGGTGCGGTCGCGTTGGGTGGGGACGGCAATGGCGTCGCCAATTTCAATGATTACGCGATGCGGCCGATGGCGGTCCACAAACTTAAAATCGTGCTCGAAGCGTTCCACCGTTTCGATGAGGCGCTCGATGCACGGTTCGGCAGCCAAATAATCAGCAGGATACGCGCCGAGGTGCAGGGCGAAGGTGCAATCGCGCAGTTGTTTCCAGCAACGTTCGCGGCGGCTGGGCGTGGCGTCGCCGTCCACCAGTTCCTTGAGCATCACCGTGCGGAGCGCCTTCACCCGCTCATACACACCACGGCCTTCGCCGGGGCGCTCCCATTTCTGTTCGATGGGTTCGAGGATGCGATCGATGAGGCGGTCGAGCCGTTCAAACAATTCGCCGCTCTGCGCTTCGCCAAAATATTCCACCTCGCGCAAGCCAAGCAAGCCGGTGCCAATTTTGCGCACCCGTTCCAGTGGCGATAGTTCGGTTTGCGGTTCCCACGAAAGTTCGCGTTCGAGATCAGCCAGTGCGGTGGGCAGCGTTTCTCCCAAATCACCGGCGAATTGATACTTGAGTGCCACCGGATGCACAACGACTTGGCCGTTTTTCGCCGCACGTTTTTTCGCCGCGCGCTGCACGATCAGCGAGGTGCCTTCCTGCAATGGGCTGAGTCGGTCGTTGTGAAACGAAACGGTGCCCTCGGGAAACAACACGAGCGGTCGGCGTGCCTCAGCGAGAATATCGATGGCGGTGTTCAGTGAAGTTTTGTCCAAGCCCTCGCGATGCACACTGAAGGCGCCCAGCTGCCGCACGAGAAATCGCTGAAACCAGCCCTGCTTGAACACGTGCCAACTGGCCATGAAATGAAAATGCGAGTTCACGTGTTTCGTGAGCAAGCCCACCACCAACGCATCCGGATCGCGCACGTGATTGGGCGCCAGCACAATGCCGTGCCCCGCCGCCAGTGAGGCGCGCAGTTTTTCCACGCCGCGCACTTCGTGTCCCACAATGCCCCACGCGTGTTTTAACTGAACCGGCAAAACCGGCTGCATCAACCGCGCCACCAACGTGCCACTCTTGGGCGGGACAAACTCGTACGGCTCGGCCACGATGACCTCCGCCGTCTCGGTGGCCAGTCCACTGGGTTTACTGTGTTTGCCGGGCGGTTTCGTTTCCATTGCCGGCATGGAGCATACGCAATTTCAGCCATTTCACAAAATCGAAACGAGCGGACGAACTATTGATTATATCAATGCAACAGTTCCCGCGCCTTGGCCTCGCGGCGGCGTTTTCCAACTTGCGCCGCCCACGGCAACCACAACACGCCCCAACCCATCGCCGTGAGCGCGCCCATGCCCGCACCTAACTTGGCCGCCCGCGCATTTCGTTCGCGATTATTTTTTGAGTCCTGAAAAATATGATAAAAAATCCCGATCGAAATTGCCATCATGAGCACAAACCATATTGCCGAGCCAATGACCACACGTTTGAGTGTGAACCACGATTCTTTTTTGGCGGGAGCGGCAGCCGCCAGTTGTTGCACCGGCACCCATTCCGGAAGTCCCTCGTGCCACGCAAGATCTGCGGGCAACACGCTGCCCTCGGCAAGGTGTTTCTGAATTTGCTCCAACGAGTACGGCCCCATTTGCTGGCCGTCACGGTTGAGGTGAATTTCCATGCCCGAAGAATAATCTGATCGGCACGCTTTGTCTGCCCAAAAACAATTGGCCAACTCCTCATTCGCAGTTACACTTTGCGCATGCAGAAGTGGGAATACAAAGTGGTTAAACGCGCCAATGTATCAGAGGAAAAGCTGAACAAACTGGGCGCCGAAGGCTGGGAGCTGATGAATGTTGTGTTGCCCCAATGCAACCTGCCCGGCAGCTTCGACGAGATTGACGTGGAAATAGTGCTGCGCCGCCCAGTGGCCGAGTAGGCTAGAGCCCCTTCAACAGAGCCTCGTCCACCTTGTCCAACGGTCGGGCACCGGTGTGCTGGATAATGTGCCTATAGGATTGGGCCGGATTCCAGATGGTGACTGCAGGTGCGCGCAACGCCTTGGGCGCGGTGCCGATTGAGTTGAGGTTTAACTTGCCCGGCCCGAGATTGCCCGCCACATGGATCGGTCCGGCGGGCGATTTGGTTTCCGCCTTACCCATCAGCACCAGCGCGAGCTTTTGGCTTTTCTTGGGATTCGCGCCCGGCCCGAAAAAATTGTGCATCACATTTCCGGTGGATCCCGCGCGCGCGCGCAAGCCGTAAACGCCCCAGCGATGAATCACGTTGTTGCGAAAATCAAAATTGCGCACGTCGTGCAGTTGCGGATTGCGCATCTCGTTACCGAGATACAAATTGTGATGCAGCGAAATGTTGTCGACGTTCGATATGAGCATCGCCTTCTTCGTGCCCGCGAGGATGCACCATGAAACCGTGATGTCGGCGGGCCGCTCTTTCGGCTTGTCGTAATCAATCGTAATGTCCAGCGCGCCATCGCCCGCAGCGGTGAGGGAGCAATGGTCGATCACAATCCGTCGGCACGCGCCCGCGATGCGGAGGCCGTCATCGGGCGATTTGCGAAACCGAATGAACCGCACAATAACATCGTGCGTCGCCTCAATCGCCACCGGCGCGCCGGTAATCGTAATTACCGCGTTGAGGCCATCAATCGTCACGTTCGGCTGTTTAATCACGAGCGTTTTCTTGAGCTTCACCGTGCCCGACTTGGCAAACACAATCCGCCGTCCGCCCTTCTGAATCGCCTCGCGCAACGTCCCCGGCCCCTTGTCCGCCAGCGAAGTCACCTTTACCACCGGGAACCGGTTGCCCCCCGCCGTGGCCCCGAACCCTTCGTAGCCCGCGCCCGTGGCACAACCCGCCGCCAACAGTCCACCGGCCGCGAAAATTATTCTGAGACGCTTCGTGGACATTCCAGACGTTATGCCGGCCAGTCTTCACGGGCAAGGAGGATTACAAATCGTGCAAATTGTACGTGTGCAATTTACGGTGCAAGGTGCGGCGGCTCATGCCGATTTTTTCGGCGGCTTGGGTGCGGTTGCCGTGGCAGTCTTTTAATGCGCGGATGATGAGCGCCTTTTCGGCGTCCTCCACAGTAAGATGTTTTTTGCCGAGCACGTCTTTGGATTCAGGATGCGATGCCCCCGATGATTCGCCGCGCACGCTCGGCGGCAAATCGCGCAGGCCGATCACGTCGCCCCGGCACAGCACCACCGCGTGCTCGATGGCGGTGCGCAGCTCGCGGACATTGCCCGGCCATGGATGATTCATCAGCGTCTCCACCGCATCGGGGTGCAACTCCGTGATGGCTTTGGCGTTTTCTTTGGCAAATTCTTCCAGAAACGCTTTGGCCAATAAAACAATGTCCGTGCCGCGATCGCGCAATGGCGGCAAATGCATTTCCACCACGCGGAGTCGAAAAAACAAATCCTCGCGAAAATCGCCCTTCGCCACTGCTTCTTCGAGGTTAAGATTAGTCGCGGCGATCAGCCGCACGTCAGCGGAAATGGTTTGGTTGGAACCAACGCGCTCGAAGGTGCGCTCGCCCAGAAAGCGCAGCAGCTTCACTTGGATGGCGGGATCAATCTCACCGATCTCATCCAGAAACAACGTGCCGCCATTGGCTTGTTCAAAGCGGCCAATGCGCCGCTCGTGCGCGCCAGTGAAGGCGCCTTTTTCGTGCCCAAACAATTCGCTTTCCAAAAGCGTTGGGGAGAGCGCGGCGCAATGGACGGTGACCATCGGTTGCTTGCCGCGCGGGCTGAGGTTGTGGATCGCTTTGGCGATGAGTTCCTTACCCGTGCCGCTTTCGCCGAGTACCAAAACACTCGCGCGCGCGGGGGCGACTTGTTGGACGACCTCAAAAATTTCCTGCATCACCGGCGATTGGCCGATGACATTTTCGATGCCAAACTTGGTGTCAATCTGCGAACGCAGATCACGGTTTTCTGATTCCAGTTGATTCGATCGCAACGCGCGCGCGATGCGCATTTCCAGCTCATCAATCTGCAACCGCCCCTTCGCGATGTAATCATCCGCGCCCTGCCGCATGGCGTCTACGGCCATTTCCTCGCTGCCGTAAGCCGTCATTAAAATGCAAATTGGCGGCTTGCTCAGTGATTTGGCGCGCTTGATTAAATCAAGCCCACCCACGCCCGGCATGCGCAAATCCGTGAGCAACACGTCAAAGGCATCCTCTTCCAGCAATCGCACCGCGCCCTCGCCATCTTCGGCAAGGTACACATCGTATCGATCTTCCAACGCCGCACGCAGCCCTTTCCGCGTGGGTTTCTCATCGTCGACAATTAGAACAGTGGGTTTAAGCATGGTTTTCTTCTTCGCCGCCCGTCAGCCGCAGCGGTTGTTGTTCGGTCAACGGAAACCACAAACGAAATGTCGTGCCTTCTCCAGTGTGGCTCTCGAGTTCGATGCGGCCTCCGTGTTCGCGCACGATCCGTTGCACGATCATCAGGCCAAGGCCGGTGCCTTTTTCTTTAGTGGTAAAATACGGCTGGAAAATGCGGTTGATTTTTTCCTGCGCAATGCCGCCGCCGGTGTCAGCCACGTGTACCCACACGCCCTCGGCATCGGCCAGCGTGGTGAGCGACAACGTGCCGCCGTGGGTCATCGCTTGGATGGCGTTCTTGACGAGGTTCACCAATGCCTGTTGCACCTGCCCGGCATCAAGCGGGGCGGTCGGTAGTTCGGTGGCGAAATTTTCTTCCAGCGTCACGCCGCGATTTTCAATTTCCGGGCCCATCACCGTGAGCGTGTCCATCACGATGTCATTGAGCGCCACCGGCTGGCGCTCCGGACGCGTGGGGCGGATGGCCTGTAAAAATTGGCTGATGATATAATCAAGCCGGTTGATTTCGCCTTTTGAAATATCGAGGAAACGATCGAGCTTGTTAACGGCCGCTGCAAAGTTTGCCTGCGCATCGGGGTCATCCGCGTCCGTGGCCTTCAGTTTTTTTACCTCGCGCTCCATCAACTGCAAATGAATGTGCAGCGCGTTGAGGGGATTCCCAATCTCGTGCGCCACGCTGGCCGCCAAAAGCGTGAGCGCCTCCACGCGTTCGCTTTCGATCACCTCGAATGTTTGCTGTTGCTGCTCCGTGGCGTCATTCACAATCACCGCCAATCCGCTCGAGCCTTCGCCCACCAATGCCGCGGTGTACACGCGCAGGAAACGCCGGATGGGATACGTCAATTCCAGCTCGTGCCGCGTGACGGTCAGGCTGTCACTCACCGCGCTGTTGCAGAGATCCGCCCAATCGAGCCCCGGCAAATAATCGACAATCGCGCGCCCCTCCGTTTCCGCCAGCGGCAAGCCCAGCAAATGCTCGGCTGATTGATTGTGCCACGAAATATGCGCCTTCGCGTCGAGCACCACCACGCCATCCTCGATGGTATCGAAGAGCGTCCCCAAAAAATCCCGCTCACGCGCCAAGCGTTGAACGACCGTTTGCAAACCATCGGCATCAAGTTGGTCAATTCGCCCGACGATTCGGTCAAAAAAGCTGTGTTTTTCAGTAGCCATCGTAGCCAGTGCCACATTGCCCCGTCCAAAGATAGAGTGAAATGCGTGCCAAAATGTCTCACAATGCGTCCGGTTTGGCGAGCGGAAAAGAGGCTCATTTTGGGTTGCGGATGTGAAGTCTTGACCGCGCCGCGTTTCCCTGTTGAATTTGCGCTTCACCAGATGAGTCAGAAAATTACTCCAATGAAATACACCTTCCGTTTTTTCGTGATGGCCGCTTTGGGCGGGTTGATGCTGCAATCCCAACCGGCGCAGGCCGCGCCAAAAAAGATTCTCGTGATCACTCAATCGCGCGGGTTCACTCACGGTGTAGTGCGGCGCAAGGGCGACGAACTTTGTGTGGTGGAAAAAACGCTCGCGAAGATTGGCGATGCGAGCGGCGTATTCACCACGGTGAATTCGCAGGACGCCATCAAGAGCATCACGCGCGAAAATCTCAAGCAGTACGATGGCATTTTCTTTTACACCACCGGCGTGCTGTTGCCCGCGGGCGATCCGCGCGAGGCGTTGATGGAATTCATCAAATCCGGCAAGGCCTTCGTAGGCACGCACAGCGCGGGCGACACTTTCCACGGCAAGAACGGTTTCACCAGTTACGTAAAAATGATTAACGGCAGTTTCGCCGGTCACCCGTGGGGCAGCGGCAGCACGAACGGATTTCTCAATCACGAGCCCAATCATCCCACCGTGGCCATGCTCGGCAAGTCGTTCATGTGGAAAGACGAAATTTATCAGTACAATAATTTCGACCCCAACGCCGTACGCGTGCTCTTCAGCCTGAACATGGCCAAAAGTAAACCGCAGATGCCCTATCACGTGCCCGTGTGCTGGGTGCGTAGCTACGGCAAGGGCCGCGTGTTCTTCACCAACCTCGGCCACAACGAATCCACGTGGAAAAACGAATCGTACCAAAAACATTTGGTGGAAGGCTTCAAGTGGGCGCTCAAAATCACCGACGGCCCTTCCGCGCCCAACCCCGAAGTGCAAGCCCAACAAAGTATCAACGCCTTCGCCCTCTTCGCCTCGCAAAAACTCAAGCTCGACCAAGCTGAGCTCGTGAAAAAAATGCAGGCCAAAGTCGGCGACGAAAAATTTATCACCCTCCTTCGCGAGAACAGCTGGAAAAGCCGCGGTCGCGACATGAAGCTCATCCAGGAAGTGCTGGATGCGCTGAAGTAGTCAGCGACTTCTTTTTCAAGACACGGATTTCTCAGATTACCACGGGAAAAAATTTGTGTGAATCCGTGGAATCCGTGTGAAAAATCCGACTACTCTTTCCGAGGTCGCCACGCATCGAATTTTTTGCAGAAGGCTTTGGTTTTGGAGGGTTGGAGGGCAGCGAGGTTTTTGATTTCAGCGGGAGGCATGCACGGTTAATATTGTGGGTAATGCCAAAACAGGGCCTTGCGATTGAGAGGGGCTTTGGGATTATTCAGGAGCAGACTAACGCTGCCGCCGCGTGCGTGGGCAAGCTCATTTCCGCCAAGAAGAAAACCCAAAGCAAAATCCGCAAAGGCAAATGGGTGTCCGGCTGCCTCCCGACTTGCAATCAGCGGGAATTTCCCCACACTGATCGGCCTTTCATGAGTAAGCACAAACAGGATTTGAATCGGCGCAATTTTATTGCTGCCGGGAGTTCGTTGGCCGCCATGGCTGCGATGATGCAGGCATTTGAGGCGCGGGCGCAGGAAAGCGAAGGCAAGGATTCCGCGCGGCGCACAAATGATTCCACGCCGCCGATCAAGATGGGCCTCATCGGCTACGGTCCGCACGGGCGCGAAATCGCGCGCAACTTGGCGCAGCTTCCAAGCGCGCCGCTGGTTGCCGTTAGTGATCATTATGGCGCAATGTTGCGCCGCTCCAAACGTGAGCATCCGAAGGCGGAAAGCTACGCAAATTATCAGGATTTATTGGCGGATAAAAATGTGGAGGGCGTGATTATTGCCACCGCGCCGCACGAGCACAAAGCCATCGTGCTCGCCGCGCTCAAGGCGGGGAAGCATGTTTACTGCGAAGCGCCGCTGGGTCACACGCTGGCGGATGCCCGCGCCATCGCCAAGGCGGCGGCCGACAAGCCGCAGCAAAATTTCCAGGCCGGCCTGCAGTTTCGCAGCGAGCCACAGCGGCATTTTATGTTCCCCTTCATGCGCTCGGGCGCGCTTGGCCGGGCGGTGCAGGCGCGCACGCAATGGCACAAGAAAACCAGTTGGCGCCGCGTGTCGCCCAATGCCGCGCGCGAGAAGGCGATTAACTGGCGTCTGAACAAACAGATTTCGCCGGGGCTCGCTGGCGAAGTGGGAATGCATCAGGTAGATTTGGTTAATTATTTTCTCAACCTCAAACCCGTGGCCGTGAGTGGCATTGGCAGCACCATCCAATGGCGCGATGGTCGGCAAGTTCCTGATACGGTTAATCTAATGTTTGAATATGAAAATGGATTTTCACTGACGCAGGAGCTGACGCTTTCAAATTCCTTCGATGGCGAATACGAGGTGATGCACGGCACCAACAGCGCGGTGATGCTGCGCGGCTCGCAGGCGTGGATGTACAAAGAAGCTGACGCGCCGTTGATTGGCTGGGAGGTGTACGCGCGCAAAGAGGCGCACTACGGTAAGCCGGGCGTGGTGCTCGCGGCCGGAGCCACGACGCTGGGCAAGGGCGGTAAGAAACTTTATCAGGAATCGGCCTTCACGCAGACGCCAATTTTTTACAGCCTCGAGGCATTTGCTTATAATTGCCATCAGGTGAAAACTACCGTGGCCGATCTCATCGATACCTTTGGCGAGGTGGACAACGAGACGGTGGTGGAATTTTTGAAGGAACAACTCGCCGGCACCAACAGCCTGTTGCCCGCAGCGGGTTCCGTTGAAGGCTACCAAGCAAACGTGATCGCACTGAAAGCCAACGAAGCCGTGAACACCCGTAAGCGGGTGGAAATCACCGCCGCCGATTTAGCAATATAATTCAAAACAATATGATGAAAAATATAATAATCCTATTTATTATGATCCTTGCGCTACCCGCAGTCGCGGAGACATACAAATCCAAATTCGGCAGTAGCCTGAAGCTTGATGGCGATTCCAGCGTGCACAAGTGGAAAGTGGAAAGCAAACTCATTGGCGGCACCATCGATGTTAACGGCGCCGCGCTCGGCAAGCCCGGCAAGCTTAAAGCCAAGGCGACGGTGTTCATCCCCGTGCGCTCGCTCAAGAGCGGCAAAAAACGGATGGACGAAGTGATGCACGCGGCGATGAACGCGAAGCAGTATTCGAAGATTGAGTTCACTCTCAGCGAGGTCACCGTGAAAGCCGCCAAAGGCACGCTCAGCCAATGCGACAGCAAAGGCACGTTGAAAATCAACGGCAAGACTCAGCCCATCAGCATGCCGATCACCGTATCGCGCGCTGGCGACAAACTTACCGTCAAAGGTAGCATCACTGTGAAGATGACCGACTATGGCATCAAGCCCCCCTCGCCTAAATTGCCCAGTGGGAACATTGTCACCAAAGACGAAGTGAAGATTACCTTCTCGTGGGTCACCGGCAAGTGAGCGACGGCCATATCAAGCCGCTGCATCCATGGTACACCCGCCTCTATCGGCTGGGGCGTTTGGATTATTTGAAAATCCTTCGCACCCACGGCGCCCCCGCGCAGGTGGCCCGCGGCGTGGGTTACGGCATTTTTGTGGAGTTGATTTTTTTCCCCACGTTGGGTCTGGGTTTTTTTCTGATTTATCCGCTCAATAAATATCTCAAAGGCCACCTGGCCGCTTCCATCGCCGGCTTTGTGTTTGCAAAATTATTTGCGTTCCTGACCATTGCGCCCAGCTTCATCCTCGGCAGCAAAATACTCAAGCTACCGGATTTTGGCGCAAAATTTATGGCTGACGACAAGCTCAAGCCGTTGGGTGAAGTTTGGGTAACGGTGAAACAACTCTTCAGTTCCGGTGAGCTCTTCCAGGCCCTCGCCGGCTGGGCTACCGGCGCGGCGGTGTTTGGCGTAGTGCTCGGTGCCATCGGATTCTTCTTCACGTTAATTGGCCTTAAAAAATACCAAGCCCACCGTAAAGAACGCCGCGAAGAAGTGCTGCGCGAAAAAGAAGCTGCGTAGGCGTAGTTACCCAATCACATCGCGAATCACTTCGCCGCCGACGTCGGTTAGGCGGAAGTCGCGCCCGTTGTAGCGGTACGTTAGTTTTTCGTGATTCATTCCCATCAGGTGCAGCATCGTGGCGTGGAGGTCGTTGACGTGGCATTTGTTGACGGCGGCTTTGTGGCCGACTTCGTCGGTTTCGCCGTAGCTCACGCCGCCTTTCACGCCGCCGCCGGCGAGCCAGTACGTGAAGGCGTGCGGATTATGGTCGCGACCGGGCTTGCCGGATTTTTGCGCCACCGGCAGTCGGCCAAATTCGCCGCCCCATACGATGAGCGTTTCGTCGAGCAACCCGCGCTGGGCGAGGTCAGCCAGCAAACCGGCGATCGGCTTGTCGGTTTCGCCGGCAAACTGCGTGTGGTTTCCGGCGATATCGCTGTGGCCGTCCCAACTGCGTTGGTTTTCCATGCCGCCGCTATAAATTTGAATGAACCTCACGCCGCGCTCGACCATCCGCCGCGCGGTTAAACATTGCGCGGCGAAGTGTTTGCACTTGGCGTCGTCCATCCCGTACAGCGCGCGAATGTGCGCGGGTTCTTTGTCCACCGCCAAGGCCTCGGGCGCGGCGCTTTGCATTCGGTAAGCCAGTTCGAAACTTTCGATGCGCGCGGCGAGTTCTTCTTCAAAGGGATTGTCCGCGAGGTGCTTTTGATTGAGCGTCTTCAACAAATCCAATTGCCGCCGCTGTTGCGTAGCGTTCATTTCTTTCGGACGCTTGAGATTGTCAATTGGCTCGCCGGTAGGGCGGAAGTGCGTGCCTTGATAAACGCTTGGCAAAAAGCCCGCGCCCCAGTTGGCCGCGTGGCCTTTGGGCAAGCCGCGTCCTTTTGGGTCACTCATCGCCACGAACGCGGGCAAACTGTCGCTTTCGCTGCCGAGTCCGTAGGTCATCCACGAACCCACACACGGATACCCCATGCGCGGCAGCCCGCAGTTCATCGCAAAGAGCGCCGGCGAATGGTTATTGCTCTCGGTGTGGCCAGAGTGAATGAATGCCATTTTGTCCACGTGCTGCGAGAGGTTTGGAAAAATCGATGATACATGCTTGCCGCACTGGCCGTGTTGTTGGAAATCAAACGGGCTTTTCATCAGGCCGCCCACCGCGTTGGAGAAAAATCCGGTGAACTTGTCAAACCCCTCCAGTGCCTGCCCGTCATGCCGCGCCAATGCCGGCTTGTAATCCCACGTATCCACGTGGCTTGGTCCGCCATTGATGAACAACCAAATCACTGCCTTCGCTTTGGTTTTGAAATGCGGGCGACGGGCGGCCAATGGATTGTTGGCGGCGAGCCCTTCTCGTTGGAGCAGGCTGGCTAGGCCCAGCGAGCCGATGCCCATCCCAGCTTGCTTGAGCATTTGGCGGCGGGTTAGTTGGATTGGATTGTCCATTTTTTATCGCACGTAAATTAATTCGTTTAACCCAAACAACACTTGCGCCATATCGGCGAAGGCAAGTTTTCGGGCGTTGTTTTGTTTGGCTATTTTATAAGAATTTTCCTGGGCGGCGATGAAGGCAGAAATAGTTTTTATCTCGGTTGCGGTGGGTTTGCGGCCGATGACAGTTTGGTACCCGAGGCTTACGGCGGAGGCGTTGTTCGGCTGTTTTTCGAATTGCGCGGCCAAGGCGAGGGCGGCTTCGCGGACTTGGGCGTTGTTCATAAACATCAGCGCTTGCGGGGCGATGATGGTGGCGGGGCGGTTACCTTGGCTGACAAGGGGCTCAGGCGAATCGAAGAGCTGCATCGAGGGAATGAGTTTGCTGCGTTTGATCATGAAATAAATGCTGCGGCGTTTCATGCGCTCGTCGAGGGTGCCGGGGCCGTGCATTTGCGTGTCAAGCAGTCCGCTGACTTGGAGGAGGCTGTCGCGGATGACTTCGGCTTCGAGGCGGCGCGGGGTACGGCGCCAGTGGAGTTTGTTTTGCGGGTCGGCTTTTATTTTAGCGGGATCAAAGGCGGCGCTTTGGCGATAGGTGGCGCTCATCACGATTTGTTTATGGAGCGGCTTGAGCCGCCAACCGTTGGCGATGAGTTCGCTGGCGAGCCAGTCGAGCAACGCCGGATGCGTCGGTTCTTCGCCTTGCAGTCCGAAATCGTTGGGCGTGCTGACGATGCCGTGGCCGAGGTGGTGTTGCCAAAGGCGGTTGGCCATCACGCGCGCGAGCAAATGGCCGGCGCCGTGTTGGGTGTCGGTCATCCAATTGGCGAGCGCACGACGGCGGAAACTGGTGCGCGCATTTTTGGGCACAGGGATTTGCCACGCAGTTTCGTCTTTGCCGCCGCGCATCAGCACTTGCATAAATCCCTGCGAGGCCGCGCCTTGTTTTTGATTGGGGTCGCCGCGTTTTAGGAAGTAGGTTTCCTTGTAAAAATGCGGGAAGCCGCGGCCGTCGGCGTGGTGTTTGGTGGGCTTGAAGCCTTCGCTGGTGACTTGTACTTTGGTGAGCTTCGGCTTGGGTTTGGCGGCAAGATGGGTTTGGACTTGGGCGTTGAGTTTCGCCCATTCGGGGTCTTGCGAGCGGAAAATTTTCAGCAACTCCGTGCGTTGTTTGGCGTTGAGTTTTTCCGCATCGCCAGCTTTGCGCAGTGTTTCCAAAAGTGTGGCGAGCGAGGCCGCGCGGGTGTTACCTTTGATGGCGACGGGCTTGGGCGCGGAGGTGACGGCGAGGCGCGGACGGCCAATGGTGTGACTGGTGTTCACGAAGAAATCCATCTCGATGGTCAGCACCGTGCCGCCCTCGAAACCCACAGGCTCCGCAAATTCAAACACCGCTGCTTGTTCCTTGCCGATGCCGCCAACGTCGACTGCCCAACCGGTTTTCCGTTTGTCGCTATCAATGGAACTGGCCACGGACAAGTCTCCTGTATTTTGCTGATGGGTGGCCTTCGGGTTCACCAGTTTCACTGACTGCCGTTGGCCGCCTTTTTTGGGCGCGACAAATACGCGAATGTCGCTTAACGCGATGTTCCCATTGCTGGCGCGGCCGGGGCCGTTGCGTTTCATAGTGGGATGGGTCAGCGCTTCGATGCGGAGGGCATTTAGTCCAGTGGTCTGGATTTCCGCGGTAAGCTCCCATCGGTCGGTGGCGGGATTTTTCCCGCTTAACAGGAATGAGCCGTCGGCTTGTTGGGTGAAGGTTGCGCCGTCGAGTGACTTGGGCCGGAGATGGTCGAGGATCATCCAGTCGAAATTTGCCGCAGTGTTCTTCGGCGGATTTTTTGCCCATGCGGTGAAGCGTTTGGGGAGTTCGTTTTTCTCAAAATTCGCCAGTGCGGCGGCGAGTGGGGCGTGTGCTTTTTCCCAATTGGCCTGAGCGACGGTGGTTTCGGTGGAATCGATTTCCAAATCGATCTCGCTGCGGATGGTGGTGGCGAAGGTGTTAATGAAGCGGTAGTAATCGCGGGTGGGGATGGGGTCGAACTTGTGATCGTGGCAGCGGGCGCAGCCGATGGTGAGCCCGAGCATCGCGGTGCCGGTGGTGTTGGCCATATCGTCGAGCTCATCGTAGCGGGCGGATTCAAATTCTTTTTCGGTGAGCTGCGTGGGGAAGACGCCCGCGCCAAGGAAGCCGGTGGCCATCATCGCGAGTGGGTCGTCTGGCGCAAATTCATCGCCGGCGATTTGCCATTTTACAAATTGGTCGTAAGGCATATCGGCGTTGAGTGCTTTGATGACGAAATCGCGATAATGATAAGCGTGTGGCCGATTGTAATCCTGCTCGAAGCCGTGGCTCTCAGCAAAGCGAGCGATGTCGAGCCAATGGCGGCCCCAGCGTTCGCCGTAATGTTTGGAGGCGAGCAGTTGGTCAACGATTTTTTCCAATGCGGAATTCGGATTGTGGTTTGCGGATTTGACGAATGCGTTGACTTCCGCCGGTGTGGGCGGGAGGCCGATGAGGTCGAAGTACACACGGCGGATTAGCACGCGTGAATTGGCGGGGCCGTTGGGAGTGATTTTCGCCGCCTCCAGTTTGCGCAAAACAAACTGGTCGATTTCGTTGTTCGTCCATGTTTTGTTTTTGACCGTGGGCGCTTTTGGTTTTGTTAGGGGGAGAAACGACCAAAATTTTCGGTCGTCGTCAGTGACTTGCATTCCTTGTTTGGGGCCGGTCTTGGCAATGAGCGGTTGGTCGTAAGGCGCGCCGAGGTCAATCCACTGTGCAATTTTTTGGATGGCAGTGTCCGGCAGCTTCGGATTTTTGGCCGGCATATGCGGTTTCTCGAGATGGGAAATCAGGCGAATGAGGAGGCTCTCCATGGATTTGCCCGGCACAACGATGACACCTTCGTCACCGCCCTTGAGCAAGCTCGCACGTGTGGTGAGATCCAGTCCGCCGCGTGTTTTGTCGCCTCCGTGGCATTTTACGCAGTGCTGTTTGAGCACCGCACGCACGTCGCTTTTAAAGAGTGCAAGCCCGCGGGCCATTTCCGCCGCGTGTTTTTCTGAAACTGGCGGTGCGGCGGCTACTTGAAAAGCCAACATCGCGCCAAAGCAAATCCACCGTGTCATCGGTGAATTATGACGTGGGTGCGGCAGGATTCAATCAAAAGCGTTTTGTCATATACCGGAGGTTTGGATTAGCGATGCGGGTTTTCATACCACACCACTGCGTTGATTTCACGTTCCTCGCAGGTGAGCAGGTCGAGGTCACCATCGCCGTCGAGGTCGAGCATTTCGATCCGGTCGTACTTCACCCCCTTCGGCCCGCCGATGTCGTGGTCGATCCATTGTTCTTCTTTTAGTTTGAGGTAAAAAACTCCGCTTTTTTTACCGTGCGCCAGTTCACAGGTGACCACAATTTCCGGAAGCCCATCGCCATCCAAATCCGCCGCACGCGCCGCTTTGGAGGTTCCATATTTTTCTGATGGATAAATAATTTTCTCGGATTGCCACGGCCGCCGAACATCCCGTCCGGGTCGAAGCACATAGATTTGGTTGGGGCGTGCTGCGGCGTAAATTGTTTTGTCCTTTGAGATGGAAATAAACATGGCCTCCTTTCCATCAACCCCGATGCGGTGCGCGGCCCAACGGCGAATGGGATCGGCCCGCATCGGTTTGAGGCCGGGATTTTCTAGCCACAAGATTCCGGAAGTTTTGCCTTTGCGGTCGGAAGCGAGCACGTCGAGGTCGCCATCGCCGTCGATGTCATAGTTGATCAACGACATAATCCAGCCGGCATCGTACCAGCGATGGAATTGCCACGCCTTCATGTCGCGCGGGTTTTTTGGCGAACGCAGCCAACCGATGGAGGCCCCCGCACCTTTGGAGCCGAGCACGAGGTCGATGCCGCCGCCATTGATTTGCAGTGGCAGCGCAAACATCCATGATTGTTTGTTCCGCGTGGCGGGGACGATCTCCGTGCGCCAGGGCAGCACCTCCCGCTGAGGATCGTTCGCGGGTGACCAGTGAAAATATACCGAGCGCGTGCGGCCTTCGCAGCAGCTAACCACATCGGCATCGCCGTCGCCGTCAAGATCAGCAAACAAAGCATCTTCGGGCGAGCTTACTCTGCCCACCTCGAGGCGCGGCCAAGGTTGTTTTGTTTTGGCCTTGCCGGGATGGAAATACGCCCGCACCACCCCGCCTTCTTCCCAACCGGTGGCGATGTCCGGCCGGCCGTCCCGATTAACATCCATAAGCCGAACGCCATCGGGGCCGCGTGAGGTGTTATCGATGAGGTGCTGTTTCCAGAGGGCTGCGGAAGACATGCCGGCGCCCATAAACAGGCAAATCAACGAGAGCACCTTCGCCAGAGAAATGGCATTCATCCCGGCGAGTGAACCATGTCGGATCAGGAATGGCCAATGGAATTCATTGGAATCTCCCCAAAAAAGCGGAGTCAGTAATGTTCAGTTTGGCTCGACTTGGCATGGGGCACGCTGGGGGCAGGAATCATGCCACAAATATTAATTATATTATAAAAAACGATTGCGGGTCGATCGGTTTGTGTTAATTTTGGGTAACCCCAAATGGTTACAAAATCATGAAAAAACTCATTACCCCCCTGCTGTCGGCCGCCATTATTTTTGGCGGGTTATTCATCAGTACATCGGCACACGCGGATGACGAAAAGTCAGCCGCGGAAAAACCGGCCAAAAAGAAACGGGAATTCCTTCCGTTCCGCGGCCAAATTAAAGCTGTGGATGTCGAGGAAAACACCATCTCGTTGAACGCCGCGAAAGGCAAACCGGATCGCGTGTTCGGGTTGGCGAAGGATGCGAAGCTGACGTTGGATGGCAAAAAAGCGAAATTGGCGGAAATCAAAGCAGGGATGTATGTGGGTGGCAGCTATAAGCGCATCTCCGAGACCAAAACCGAAGCGCGTACGGTGAACGTTCACACAAAAAAGCCGGAGAGAAAAAAGAAACCAAAGAAAAGTGAAGACAAGAAATAGGTTTCAATTTCAAACACGCCGGTCCGTTGTGGGCCGGTTTTTTTTATGTCTTTATGCCCGTGGATGAAACTGATCGTGCACATCGCGCAGGCGTTCACCGGCGACGTGCGTGTAGATTTCCGTGGTGCTGATGCTGGCGTGGCCGAGGAGTTCTTGAATGACGCGCAAGTCCGCGCCGCGTTCGAGCAAATGTGTGGCAAAACTGTGGCGCAGCATATGCGGGGTGACGTTGCGTTTGATGCCCGCGCGCGCGGTGCGCGCTTTGATGCGGGCCCACATCGTGGATTGCGCAAACGCAGTGCCACGTTGGGTGAGAAATACATTGGCAGGCGAGCGTGGCGAAAGCAGTTTTGGTCGGCCGCTCTCGAGATAGTGCGTGAGGGCGGTGACGGCGTGCTCGCCCATTGGCACGACGCGTTCCTTGTTGCCTTTGCCGATGACAGTGACGAAGCCTTCCTTGAGGTGCAATTGTTCGAGCCGCAGCCCGCGCAGTTCGGCTAGACGCAAGCCCGAAGCGTAGGCGAGCTCGAGGATGGCGGTGGTGCAGAGATCGGTGGGCGTGGTTTCGGTTGGTGGGGTGAGGAGTTTTTCGATTTCGAGATCCGACAGCGCTTTGGGCAAGCGCTTCCAACGGCGCGGCAAGGTGAGGTTTTCCGCGATGTTCAATAAAACAATTTGTTCTTCAGCGGCGAATTTATAAAACGCCCGCAGCGCGGAGATTTGGAGGTAAATGGAATCGGGACTGAGTTGTTCGTCCTGCGTTGGGGTATTGCCTTCGGGTTTGCGGCGGCGTTCGTGCTGGAGAAATTGCGTGAGATGCTTGCGGGTGACTGATTCCCAATCGGCAATGCCCTGCCCCGCGGCCCAGTTGCAGAAGCGGTTTAACAGCGCGGCGTAGGTTTTCTGCGTTGATTCCGCCTGCCCTTTTTCGTGTCGGACATGCTGCAAAAAATCTTCAATGGCGGCGTGCATTTCAAAACAGATCGAAATTTTAACAGGGATGCTCAAGACATTCAGGAAAACTAATTTGGAAAAGCATCCTGAACATTCTGCTCATCAATGTTAAAATTACAACTCCGTTCCGGTGAGGCGTTGGTAGGCTTCGAAATAGCGGGCTTGGGAGCGTTGGATGAGATCTTCGGGCAACTCGGGACCCGGAGGAGTCTTGTCCCAGTCGAGGGTTTCGAGGTGGTCGCGGACGTATTGTTTGTCGAAGGCGTGTTGGCCGCGGCCGGGTTCGTATTCGTCCAGTGGCCAGAATCGTGAGCTGTCGGGGGTGAGCACTTCGTCGATGAGCACGAGTTCGCCGTCGATGCGGCCAAATTCGAATTTGGTATCGGCAATGATGATGCCGCGTTCGCGGGCGTAGTTGCGGGCTTCGGTGTAAATTTGCAGCGAGAGGTCACGGACTTTTTCGGCGGTTTCGCGGCCTTCAATTTCCACGGCTTGTTCGAAGGAAATATTTTCGTCGTGGCCTTGGTCGGCTTTGGTGCTGGGGGTGAAAAGCGGCTGCTCAAGCTCGGCGGATTCCAGCAAATCATCGGGCAAAGGGATGTCGCACACGGTGCCTTTCTTCTTGTATTCCTTCCAGCCGCTGCCGGTGATGTAGCCGCGGACGATGCATTCAATGTTGAGCGGCTCGGCTTTTTTAACAACCATACTGCGCGGGGTGAGGTGGGCGAGATTTTCGGGCAAGCCATCGGCCACGCGGTGGTTGGGAACGAGGTCGGCATATTTATCGAACCAGAAATGAGAAATCTGCGTAAGCACTTCGCCTTTGCGCGGGATGCCATTAGGCAGCACGACGTCAAATGCGCTCACGCGATCGGAGGCGACGAAGAGGAGGTGTTCTCCCATATCAAAAATTTCACGGACTTTGCCGCTTTTGATTTTGGTCAGTTCAGGAATGTTCAGCTCTAGCAATGCGTCATTGGGCATACGCGGGAGTATCCAAAAGATCGGCCTCACGGCAAGCGGGGAAAATTCACAATCCATTCTCGGCCCGCCGACAACCTCGACACTGCACCGGTTCGCCGTTATTTTCGGTGCGTGAATATTTTGGTTACCGGCGGGGTGGGGTTCATCGGCTCGCACGTGTGCGAACGGCTGCTCGACGTCGGCCACACGGTGTGCGCGCTGGATGACCTCAACGATTTTTACGATCCCGCCCTCAAGCAAAACACCCTGCGCGAACTGCAGGCGCGGGCGCAGTCCTTCGTGTTTGTGCACGCGGACATCACGAATCGTGCTGAGGTCGATGATGTATTTGGCAGTATGACCTTTGACCAAATCATCCACCTCGCCGCCCGCGCCGGTGTGCGTCCCAGCCTTGAGCAACCGGCGCTGTACCAACGCGTTAACGTCGAAGGCACCACGAACATCCTCGAAGCTGCCCGCGAGCGGGGTATCAAAAAAATCACCATCGCCTCGTCGTCCAGTGTGTACGGCGTGAATTCCAAAGTGCCCTTCGGCGAGGACGATCCCATCTTCAATGCTATTTCGCCTTATGCCGCCAGCAAGCTTGCGTGCGAATCGCTGGGGCACGTTTACCATCACGTGTATGGAATGGACGTTTGCCTGTTGCGATTTTTCACCGTGTACGGTCCACGCCAACGCCCCGATCTCGCCATCCATAAATTCGCAAAACTCATGCACGCCGGTCAGCCCATCACAATGTTTGGCGACGGCACAGCGTCGCGCGATTACACGTACGTGGATGACACCGTCGACGGCGTCATTGCCGCCACCGAGCGAGAGTTCGGCTGCGAAATCATCAATCTCGGTGAATCTCAAACCGTCAAACTCAGCCGCCTCATTGAGTTGCTCGAAACCGCCCTTGGGACAAAAGCAGAAATCAATCGCGAACCCGCACAGCCCGGCGACGTCCCCATTACCTTTGCCAACATCGAAAAAGCCCAGCGCCTCCTTGGCTATCATCCGCAAACAAAAATCGAAGATGGTATCCCGCGCTTCATCGAGTGGTTCCGCCAGCAAACCGCCTGACCATGCTCGCTGAGTTTGTTTACTGTTATTTGCTGCGCCCGTGGCCGTTGCGGCCACTGGCGAATTGGGCCATTCGGCAGCTGTTGCCCGCGCAGGTTAATTTTGGCGAAGCGGTTGTGGTGCTCAATCCTGATGACCCCGTTGTTTCCGGCGCATTGCACTTTGGCGTTTACGAAAAAGCGGAGACGGCTTTTTTCCAAATCGCTTGTCGTGAAGGAATGACCTTTCTCGATGTGGGCGCGAACATCGGCTACTACACCGCGCTGGCCGCACGCGCCGTGGGACCCAACGGAAAAATCATCGCGCTCGAACCCGATCCCGACAGTTTCAAGTACCTCGAGCAAACCATCGCCGCCAATGTTGCGGAAAACGTGCAGGCATTCCCTGTTGCCGCCTCCGATGCACCAGCCAAACTGCCCCTTTACATTTCGGCTGACAACCGCGGCGACAATCGCCTTTACGCGCCGGGTGAATCCCGCCCGAAAATTGAGGTGGAGGCCGTGGCGCCCGATGCGTTACTTGCCGAAAACAAAATCGATACCGTCGATCTCATCAAAATCGATGTCCAAGGGTACGAACCCAAAGTCATCGATGGCCTGCGCGACACCATCACGCGCTCGCCCAAGCTCACCTTGCTCACCGAGTTTTGGCCCAAGGGCATTCGCGATGCGGGCGGTGATCCCACTGAATTTCTCAACACGCTTCGCGACCTCAACCTCACGCTGCACGAGTTGAACGCGAATGGCGAACTCACCGAACTCACGGATGATGCCGATCTCATCGCCCGCCACCCAGGCCGCCGCTATACCAATCTTGTCGGACGCAAACAAAACTGATGGCCGAACGCGAATCCAAACTCACTTTCCTGCGCCAAAGCGGCTGGCTCACCCTCGCCACCGGCGTTGCCGGTGTGACGTCGTACGCGGTGCACCCTTTCCTCAAGGATGCCCCGGCCGAGTACGGCGCGTTCACCGCCATGCTTGCATTGTTGAACCTCATCGCCATCCCGGCCATCGGTTTGCAGGCCGTTTTCACTCACAAGGCAGCGGAAGCAAAAAACGAGGAAGATTTCCATACCATCGCCCGCGAACAAATTGCCATCGGCATCGTCGTGTTTATGCTGGCGGTTGGGTTGTGCATTTGGATGAAATTTTCAGGCGATACACTGGTGAAATCGCTCAAACTGCCCTCGCTCGAGATATTGTTCCTCACGCTGGCCTCGGGTGTGTTCGCACTTTTGCTGCCAATGGTGTATGGCGTGTTGCAGGGACGGCAGCGATTTTTCTGGCTTGGCTGGGCGATGCTCTCGCTGGGGGTGGTGCGGCTCGCAGTGGCGGCTGGACTGGTTCATTTCCACGGCGCCACGGCGCTCAACAGTATGGTAGGCGTGGGGTTGGGGTTTCTCACTGCGTTCCTGTTGGCGGGCGCCACCATGGGGTGCCCCTCGTTGATGCCGCGTGAATGGCTGCCGAGTGTCATGAAAATTGATTGGCGCGACATGGCCCGGCGGTTTGTTCCCCTGTCGCTGGGCGGCGGCGCGGTGATTTATATGATGAACCTGGACATGATCGTGATGAAACGATTTTTTGACGAGACCCAAGCCGGTTTTTATGGCGCGGCGGGCACGATCGGCCGGGCCCTCATTTTTTTTGTGGGCCCTATGGTGATGGTGATGTTTCCCAAGATCGTGCGCAGCCGCGCGGAACAAAAACCCACCGACGTGCTAAAGCTAACGCTGCTGCTGACCGCCGGACTGTGCGCCGTGGCGGTGACGCTCGGCATCCTCGTGCCGAAACTGCCACTGCAAATCATTTACGATGATTCGTATTTCAAAGTGGCGCCGCTGGTGTCGTGGTTCATCGCCGCTATGGCCCCGCTGGCGATCGCGGCGGTGGTGGTCAATAACATCCTCGCGCGTGGGGCCTACTCGGTCATTTACTGGCTTCTGCTGCTGCCGGCGCTTTACACCGGCGTGCTGTGGCACGTGGCCCCCCAAATTGCCGAGCTCACGGCGGGCGGCTTCAACATTCAAGCATACATTTCGATGGTTCAGGTTATCGGCATGGGCAACCTGTGTTTCCTGGCTGCTTCGGTGCTCCTCACTTGGTCGGCTTATCGGCAGACCGAGGCGGAGGCG
Organism: Limisphaerales bacterium; assembly: GCA_014382585.1. Taxonomy (NCBI): domain Bacteria; kingdom Pseudomonadati; phylum Verrucomicrobiota; class Verrucomicrobiia; order Limisphaerales; species Limisphaerales bacterium. Next base: position 58,211 of record JACNJL010000017.1, read on the forward strand.
CGTTGAGCTTGAGGTACAGCCATGTTTCCAATGGCCGCAATGGGCGCAGCCAATTATAAAAGGGCGAGTGCACCAGCCGCAGCCGCACGACGGATAAAAACATCACCAGCGACAGCCGCCACAAATTGGCGGTGACCTTCGAGCCGAGCTGATCCGTCCATTCAATGGGCACTTCCTTCACCGTGTGCCCCGCGCGGCGCAGTGAAAAGAGCAGGTTCACATCAAACGCGAGATCGGCGATGCGCAGCGATTCAAGAATATCCTCCAATGCCTCGCGCCGCATCACCTTGGCGGGACATTGTGTGTCGCGGATGCCCATCCAAAACAGTGCCGACACAATCGTGTGAAAGCCGCGACTGAACACCCGCCGCAACGGCGATTGGCTTTGGTGCAGCACCGATCCGGGCATCCACCGCGAGCCGATCACGCAATCGGCTTCACCCGCCGCGCAGCGCGTGGCCAATTCGTGGAATGCACTGGCCGGCGTGGCGCCATCGGCATCCACGTAGCCGGTCAACACCGCGTTGGCCTCGGCGGCGCGTTTGAAGCCTTCGATGAGCGCGCCGCCTTTGCCGATGGGTTCGTCAAAATTCAATGGCGCAATTTCCGGAAACTCCTCGGCGATTTTTTTGACCACCCCCAGGGTGTCATCGCGGCAACCGTTGAGCACTACCACCGCGCGAAACTCGCCCGCGTAGTTTTCGCGAAAGTACTCCGCGTAATCGCGCAGCACCGGCCCGATGCGCTCCTCCTCGTTGTACGCGGGGATGAGCAACAGCACGCCGGGTTGGTCTTGGGCGTCGGCCATCACGAGAGATTCACGGGGTCAATGTCGATGGTCAAGGTTACGTCGTCGGGCAAAGTGAGTTGGGCGTCAATGAGGGCGAGGTGGCGGCTGAGGGCGCTCATTTGGCCGAGGCGCAGCATAATTTGGTAGCGATAAAAATTTTCCGCGCGCAGCAGCGGCGCGGGCGCGGGGCCGGCGATGACGAGGTCCGGCAATTTCGGAGCTAATTTTTCTAACTCACGTTTGATGTGGTCGGCGGAGAATTTGACTTTGTCTTCATTGCGGCCGCGGATGGTGAGCAATGCCGCGCGCGTGAAGGGAGGATACAAAAGCTGTTCGCGAAATTCCATTTCGGTTTCGAAGTAGCCCTCAAAATCGTGGCGACGCGCAAACTGAATGGCCGGATGCACCGGCGAAAAAGTTTGCACCACGACTTCCCCTTCCACATCCCCACGCCCGGCGCGCCCAGCCACTTGGGTGAGCAATTGGAACGTGCGCTCGCCCGCGCGGAAATCAGCGAGATGCAAACTGGTGTCCGCGTACACAATGCCCACGAGCGTGACGCGCGGGAAGTGCAGGCCTTTGGCGATCATTTGTGTGCCGACGAGGATATCAATTTTGCCGCGCCGAAAGTCGCCGAGGATGCGGCGAAAATCGTCCTTGCGCTTGAGCGCGTCCGAGTCCATTCGGCATACGTTAGCGTCGGGAAAGAGCTTGCGCAAAACGTCCTCCACTTTCTCCGTGCCGAGCCCGTGAAACCGAATCTTGGGCGAGCGGCATTTTTCATTTGGGCATCGCTGCGGCGCGCGGTCTTGATGGCCGCAGATGTGACAGCGCAGCGTTTGTTCGCGGCGATGGTATGTGAGTGAGAGGCTGCAATTCGGGCACTCGGCCACGAGCCCGCAATCGGGGCACTGCATTGAGGTCGCAAAGCCGCGGCGATTGAGAAATAAAATAGTTTGCTCGTTGGCCTCGAGCCGATGGTGAATGGCGTCCTTGAGCCGCTGCGAAAAAATCGGCGGCCCTTTGTCGCCTTTGGATTTTTCCGTGCGCATATCCTGCACGCGCACGAGCGGCATCCGTTTGTCGTCCACGCGGCTCGGCATTTCGAGCAGCGTGTATTTGCCACGCTTGGCGTTGTGATAACTTTCCAGCGAAGGCGTGGCCGAACCAAGCACTACCGTTGCCTCCTCGCGCTGGCCGCGCACCACCGCCAGATCGCGCGCGTGATAGCGCGGGGCTTCCTCCTGTTTGTAGGAATGTTCGTGTTCCTCGTCCACAATGATGAGCCCCAGCGGCTCCACCGGCGCGAAGATGGCCGAGCGCGCGCCGATGACTATCTTCGCGCGGCCTTGCCGTATCTTGTGCCATTCGTCGTGGCGCTCGCCCGCGGACAAATGACTGTGCAGCACCGCCACCAAAGTCTGCAACGGCCCGCTGCTAAATCGCGCCTTAAACCGTTCCACCGTCTGCGGCGTCAGCGAAATTTCCGGCACCAAAACAATGGCCCCTTTCCCTTCCTCCAAAGCCCGAGTGATGGCTTGCAAATAAACCTCTGTCTTCCCACTTCCTGTCACTCCGTGCAAAAGAAAAAACTTCCCACTTCCCGCAATAATTTTTTCCAACGCCTCGGCTTGTTCGGAGTTGAGTTTTAATGGCTCAGTGGGAACGATTTGTTCGTTGGCGTAGGGGTCGCGCTCGGTGATTTGTGGGGCGATCTCGATGAGGTTTTTGTCTTCGAGCTTGCGGACGGTTTGGGCGGTGGTGCCAGTGAGGCGCAGTAATTCTTGCAGCGCAATCGACTGATGCTCCTCGATGACGTGATAAATTTCTGTCTGCCGTTTGGTTAACGAGTTGATGCTATCTGCGCCGGGCAGCACGCGGGCAAAGAGGCGTTCACGCCAGCCGTCCTGTTCTTTGCGGATGGCGTCGGGCAGCACGCTTTTGAGAGCGGTTTCGGGCGCGCAGCAATAGTAATCAGCCATCCACCGCGCCAACTCGAGCACGCGCGGGGTCACCAGCGATTGCGCACCGATGATTTTGAGGATGGGTTTGAGCGTATCGAATGTGGACGACTCCGCCAGCGCCGTCACACAGCCGAGCACCTGCCGTCTGCCGAAGGGCACTTTTACGCGCGTGCCCACCTCAATGCGGCCGGCGAATTCCGGCGGGATGAGGTAATCAAATTCCCTGCGCAGGGCAATCTCGAGTGTCACGCGCGCAACCACACCAGCAGTTTCGCCGCGCCCCGTTGCGGGGGCGAGCCCAATGAATTAACAGACCTCGACGCCGCGCCGTTCTTCGCCTAAAAGGGCCGTGTGAAGGTGCGGACTTGGATTATTATCCTGATCGTGCTGGCGATAGACGCTGGCATTCTGTGGTGGTGGCAGGGCTATCGACTGGCGCGCAGTCAGGATTCCGTGATTCGCGCCGCGGCCGAGCATTACGATGTGGCCCCCGCGCTGGTGAAAGCCGTGGTGTGGCGCGAGAGTCGCTTTGATGCCGATGCGCGCGGCACTTCCGGAGAGTTGGGCCTAATGCAAATCCGCGCTGCTGCTGCCGGCGAATGGGCCGAGGCTGCGGGCATCACCGACTTTCACCATGCCCACCTCCTCAACGCCACCAGCAATACGCTTTGCGGCGCGTGGTATTTGCACAAACTCATCAACCGCTATCAGCATACCGATGACCCCATCGCTTACGCGCTGGCCGATTACAACGCCGGCCGTTCAAATGTACTGAAGTGGAACAACGACGTAGCGGAAACCAACAGTGTTGCGTTTATTGAAAATATTGATTTCCCGACCACCAAAGATTACGTGAAAGCCGTGAAAGCTAAATTTGAGGAATATCAGGGGCAGCTTGAGTAAACGTAAAAAATCAAACCGCCGCTACTTTCAATCCTCCGTCAACGCATCCATCCGTTCCTGCAACAACCGGCGCGCCGCTTCACGTTCAATTTCATCCGCGTCACGTGGCACGCGCACCATTTCGCCAATGCGAATGTGGCAATGGGAAAAAGGGAGCGGCAATTTGAACACGTCCCAACTTTTGAATTCTTTTTTCCATCCGACAGTTGCCGAGACGGGCACGATGGGGAGGCCGGAAATTTGCGCGAGCATTAGTGCGCCCGGCTGCACCTCATAGCGCGGACCGCGCGGACCGTCGGGGGTGATGGCAAAATCGTAGCCGCGTTTGGCCCATGTGGTCAGCTCGCGCAATGCCTGCGCGCCTCGTCGGCTGGAGGAGCCGAGCACTGGTTGAATGCCGTGATACTTCATCACTCGCGCGAGGATGGCGCCGTCCTTGCTCGCACTCACCAACGCGGCCAACCGGCGGTGCGGTTGGCGGGCAAGAAAATATTTCCGGTATGCCGGAGGCGCCAGCAGCAACCGGTTATGCCACAGGCTGAAGATGACCTGTTGATTCCCAATCGTCGACAACGTGTCGGAGGCGTCCTCAAGATCCAGTCTCCACGTGCTGTCAAACAGGCGGGTGACGCTGTGGGCTGCCGTTGCTGCCAGCGCGCCATGCCAGCGAAGGGGGTTCGGAACCCCTACCTCGGATTTACGGTTGCGGGCGGCCGTACTCATTTACCTTTTTGCAATGCAGCCCGCACCAGCGCATCCACCGGCTGATCCGGCCCGAGCATTGCGATGGCAGCGCGGATGGCGTCTTGCGCGTCCTTTGGCTTGGAGCCCAGCGCGATGAGCGCGGAGATGGCGTCAGCCATTTTTTGGTCATCGGCGTTAGTGAGGGCATTCGGATCCCGATCCGCTTCGTCACCGAGTTTGTCTTTTAATTCCACGACAATGCGTTCGGCGGTTTTTTTGCCAACCCCACTGATACATGAAAGCGCCTTCACATCGCCGTTGGCGACAGCCGCACGGAAGGCCGCAGGCGTGGTGCCGCTCAACACATTGAGCGCCAGTTTCGGGCCGATGCCGCTTACGTGGCGGATGAGCAATCTGAAAAGGTCGCGCTCAGTCTCGGTGCTGAAGCCGTACAGCACGTGCGCATCATCGCGGATGGCCAAATGCGTCAGCAGTGTTACTTCGCCGCCGGGCATTGGCAGCTTGTCGAAGGACGACAACGGGATGAGTACTTCGTAACCTACGCCGTTCACATCGATGACCACTTGCGTGGGCAGCGCTTCGGTGAGTTTACCTTTGAGAAATGAAATCATCCGCGGTCGTTATAATTTCTGCGCGGGGCCGATGGCAAAACGTTTGTTCAAATGGGCGTACGTAATCGCCAGGGCCAGCGCGTCAGCCGCATCGGGCGCGGGCAATTCCTCGAGCGCCAACATACGTTGCACCATTTTGGCCACTGCAAGTTTCTGCGCGTTGCCGTGGCCCACGATGGATTGCTTCACCTTGCGCGGTGCGATTTCATAAATCTCCAGCCCACCCTCCGCGATGGCCGCCATCGCCGCCCCGCGTGCCTCGCCCATAATGAGCGCGGTCTTTGGGTTTTGCGCGTAAAACAATCCCTCAATTGCGCACACCGTGGGCCGGTGCGCGGCAATGATTTCGCGCAATTTTTTGGAAATAGCCACAAGGCATTCACTGCGGCTCCATTTTGGCGGACACTGAATCGTGCCTTGCGCCAGTGTTTCAGGATTTTTTTTGTCCGATCGAACAACGCCAAACCCAGTACCGCGCAGCGAAGGATCCACGCCAAGAATGAGCGAATGATGGGTAAATTTTTGAGGCGTCGCAGCTTTCTTACCGCTCACGCGTTCCTGCAATTGTTCAAACTGGCGTGCCGAAATGCCCACGGCGGCAGCCTAATCTTTCCTGGGCTTCGGAGCGAGCTTGGAAGTGATTTCCCCACACTTCATCAACGCCAGCAAAGGATACGCCGTGCCGCTGTAGGTGATATAGTGAAACTTGTCGGTATTGAGCGAGCGCGTCCACCATCGGCCGCTGGCGCGTTGGTTAGCGAGCAGCCAGCGCACGGCTTTTTGCAAACGCGCATCCTTCGCGGGCACGCCCGCATCGCGCAGCACGAGCACGGCGAGGCCGGTCATGTGGCCATCGCTCGGCGGGTTTTTGAATTCCGGTTCCGCGCGCAGTTTTTTTGCGCGATTGCCGCGGCCCCATTTTTCGGGCTTGGAAAATGTGCGAATAGCCCAACCGCCATCGTCGCGTTGGTGACTCCACAACATCTCGATAAGTTTTTGCCGCCGTTCATTCGGCAATAAATCCGTCATCTGCGTAGCCGCCCACAGCAACACCACACCACCGTAATCATTGGGCGGTTCAGTTTCGCGCAAATATTTTTGTAACGAGGCGATGCCGGCCATTGCCTTTTCGTTTTTCAATCTGCCCCGCCATCCCGGCGCGGCCGCTACGGCCATCGCGGCCACGGTGGCTTCTTGAAACGCGCTCGATTCAAATGGCGGCCAGCAATCCAGTGTGCCCCACGCGCCGTTTTTTTGCTGGATGCGGAGCATTAGTTCCAGTGCCGCGGCGGTTTCCTTCGAGAGCTTGCCGGTGACGTGTCGGTCCCATTCCGCCAAGCCGGCCGCGGTGTAAATTATTTCTGCCGGCTGGGTGCCTTTTCGCAGCGCGGCGGGTTTCAGTTTTTGGAAATTTTCCAATTCACCCGTGAACAGTTCGCGAATCTCTGCCGTGGGTTTGCCGAGCGCGGTGGTCAACGCCGGCCGGATTTGCATGTACGTGCCCGTCGTGTGGCACGTCACGCAGCCGCGCTTGCGCGTCCACGCCAATGCGCCCTTCTCAAGATAGTCGTTCGCTTTCGCCAGCGAGAATTTTTTCAAAACCGGCTCCTCCGCCGAAGCCGCCGGAATGGTGATGTTGGGGGACTCGTATTGCGGCGCGGCGGCGAACAGTGCCGGGCCTACAAAGCACCAGAGAAATCTCTTCACATTCACGCCAATATTTCCTTCGCCACGTTGCCGGACACATCGGTCAGCCGGAAGTCGCGGCCGGCGTGGCGGTGGGTGAGTTTTTCGTGGTCGAGGCCGAGCAGATGCAGCAGTGTGGCGTGGACGTCGTGGATGTGCATTTTGTTTTGCTCGGCGTAGAAGCCGTAGTCGTCGGTGGCGCCGTGGCTGTAGCCGCCCTTCACGCCGGCACCGGCGAGCCACATGGTGAAGCCCCACGGATTGTGGTCGCGCCCGTCCATGCCGCTGCCTTGCACGGTGGGCGTGCGGCCGAATTCGCCGCTCCACACGATGAGCGTGTCGTCGAGCAATCCGCGCGCCTTCAAATCGTGCAGCAAACCGGCGATGGGCTTGTCCACCTCGCTCGCTTTTTCAGTGTGACCTTTGCGGAGGTTGCCGTGTTGGTCCCATTGCACTTTGCTGTCGCTGTGAGTGACCTGCACAAAGCGCACGCCGCGTTCGGCAAACCGCCGCGCCATCAAACATTGCCGACCGAAGTCCTCGGTGACCGCGTTGTCGAGGCCGTAGAGTTTGCGAGTGGCTTCGGTTTCGCCGCGGATGTCTTGAATCTCCGGCATCGCCGTTTGCATGCGGAAGGCCAGCTCGAAGGAATTGATGCGGCTCTCGAGCATCGGATTGGGCACGCCGCCGAGATGGTCGCGGTTGAGTTGTTTCAAAAAATCCAACTGCGCGCGCTGTTGGCCGGGCGTCCACTTGGGATTTTTGATGTGATGCACCTTCGCGTCCTTCGCCTTGATACTGGCGTTGCCGATGGGCGTGCCGGCGTAATGCGCGGGCAGAAACGCGCTGCCCCAATTGTTCACGCCGCCGTGCGCGAGCGTGGGGCAAATGGTCACGAACGCCGGCAGATTGGCATTCTCCGTGCCGAGCCCGTAGCTCACCCACGCGCCCATGCTCGGCCGCACAAAGTTGTCCGCGCCGGTGTGCAGTTTCAAAAGCGCGCCGCCGTGGGCCGGATTGGTGCCGTGCGCGCCGTGTAAAAAACAAATGTCGTCCACGTGCCGCGCCACGTTCGGGAACAGCTCGCTGACTTGATGCCCGCACTGGCCATATTTTTTGAATTTCCACGGCGACGCCAGCAGATTTCCGGTCTTGGCAAAAGTGACTTTGGGTTTGCTGAACGGCAGCGGCTTGCCGTGGTCGCGTTGGAGCAGTGGCTTGTATTCAAACGTGTCCATGTGCGCCGGGCCGCCTTTCATGAACAGGAAAATCACGCGCTTGGCCCGCGGCTTGAAATGCGGCCGCCGTGCCGCCAGCGGATTGTCCGCGTGCAACATCGAGGTCAACGCGACCGAGCCAAAGCCCAGCGCTGTGTTCCGAAGCATGTCACGTCGCGTCATCATTTTCTTTTTACCACAGAGACACAGAGAGGAGGGGCGTGCTGTCCCTGCGCGCCGCGGCGGTTTGGGACAAACCTCCCTACCGTTTCAATCTCTGTGTTCTCTGGGGCTCGGTGGTTCATTTCAGATACAAAAATTCATTCGACGAAAGCATCGCCTGACAAAGCGCTTGCCAACTCGCCTGACGGTCTTGCGCAAATTCGTTCACAAACGCGACTGCACGTTTGTTTTCTTCAGCAGTGGGTTTCCGGTTGAAGATTTTTGCGTAAAGCCATTGGGCACGTTGAGCGTTGGTGAGTTTTTTCTCGGCCAACATTTGTTTCGCCATCATTGCGCACGTGCGAAGGACGAGCGGGCTGTTCATTAAATACAGCGCTTGCGGGGCGATGGTGGTGTCGGATCGGTTGCCGTTCACGGTGCCGGGGTCGGGGAAGTCGAACAGTTCGAATAAATCGTAAACGTGATTGCGGATGACCGGCAGATAAATGGCGCGGCGATTGCTGCCGTACGTGGTGGCATCCTCGGAGGTGTGGTTGAAGACGAGTTTGTAATTTTCAAAAGTCCAAATCGTGCCGCCGACTTTTAGGTCGAGTTGGCCGCTGATGTGCAGCAGCGAATCGCGCAGCGGTTCGGCTTCCATCCGGCGCAAGGGCGCACGCGAATGCAACAGATTAGTCGGATCAATTTTCAGCGCGGCGGCTTTGGGCGTGCTGCTCATTTGAAACGTCGCCGAGTTGAGAATGAGCGCGTTGAGCTTTTTCACCGACCACCCGTTTTCCATGAACCACACGGCCAGCCAATCGAGCAAATCGGGATGCGATGGCTTGGCTCCGAGCTTGCCGAAATTATCCGTGGTGGCCACCAGCCCGCGCCCGAAATGCCAGCGCCAAACGCGGTTTACCATCACGCGGGCCGTGAGTGGGTTGTTGCGGTTGGCAATCCACCGTGCCAGTTCGAGTCGCCCGCTCGCTTTGCCGTTAATCGGTTTGGCGTCCGACAGCGCACGCGGGAAATGGCGCGGCTGGATTTCGCCGGGCCGCTCGTGATCGCCCCGCACGAAGATGGGAACATTCGTCGCGTTGCCGTCTTCCACGCCCATCGCGCCCGGCAGCACAAACACATTGGCCTCCAATCGCATGAGCGTTGCGTTGAGTTTTGCGAGTTCGGCTTGATTGGCTTTCGAGTATTTTTTCTCGGGTGCGTCCGGCAATTTTTCCAATTTTAAATCCACGAGCAATTGTTGATTGGCCTTGGCAGTAAATGCGGTCACCACTTTTTTCTGCGCGGCAATCAGTGCGTCGTGTTTTTCCTTCAGCTTCTGATGCGCGGGAGTGGCGAAGGAATGCTCGTGCCACTTGGCAATGGTCTTCAGCGAGTCCATCGTCTTCGTGCTCTTAAAAATGCCCGCCAGAGCGTAGTAATCGGCGGTGGGGATGGGGTCGAACTTGTGGTCGTGACACCGGGCGCAGCCGAGCGTGAGCCCGAGCAGCGCCTTGCCGAGCGTGTCAATTTGCTCGTCGATGATGTCCATCTCCATCTTCATCTTGTCCGGCTCGGCGAGCACCTTGGGCCCCATCGATAAAAAACCTGTGGCGATCCGTTGCTCCCGCCGCCGCGCCTCATCCTTCGCCGGCAACAGGTCGCCCGCGATTTGCTCGATGAGAAACTGGTCGAACGGCTTGTCCGCATTGAACGACGCCACCACATAATCGCGATACCGCCACGCATTCGCATGCGCCGCGTTTTCATCCAACCCATTGCTGTCGGCATAACGCACCACATCCAGCCAATGCCGAGCCCAGCGCTCGCCGTACTGCGGCGTGGCCATGAGATTTTCGATTTCAGTTTTTAGACTGGCGTTTTTGGAATTGGGCGCGGACGGCAAACCGGTCAGCGCGTAGTGAATGCGCCGCCGCAAGTCACGCGGGGCAGCGGTCGGGGCGGGTTGGAGGTCAGATTTTTCTAATCGCGCGAGGATGAACTGGTCGATGGGAGTTTTCACCCACGCCTGATTTTTGACCGCCGGCAGCGCGGGCTTTTTCACTGGCTGAAACGCCCAATGGTCGCGCGACTCATCCGCCGCGGGCAAAGCCATCGCTGCCAGCAGAAAAACCAAACTTGAAAGAGGTGTTTTCATAGCGATTCAGTCAGAAAAGTTTGGGCGAATCTCGGCCAATTTGCACGGCAATAAATTTAAGCCAACAACTCCTTCACCACATTTCCATGCACATCGGTGAGCCGGAAGTCGCGGCCGGCGTGGCGGTAGGTGAGGCGTTCGTGGTCGAGGCCGAGGAGGTGGAGCATAGTGGCGTGGAGGTCGTGGACGTGCACGACGTCCTTGACGGCGCGGAAGCCAAACTCGTCCGTGGCTCCATGGGCATAGCCGCCGCGCGTGCCGCCGCCGGCAAGCCAGCAAGTGAAGCCGTAGTGGTTGTGGTCGCGACCGTTCAGGGCAGGATACTCGGCAACGGGCGTGCGGCCGAACTCGCCGCCCCAAAGTACGAGCGTGCTGTCGAGCAGCCCGCGCTGGCGAAGGTCGGTGAGGAAAGCCGCGAGCGGTTGGTCCCAGTCGCCGGCGAGCTTGCGGTGGGTTTTTTCTAGGCCGTTGTGGTTATCCCACGGCTGGCCGTTGCCGCTCCACACCTGAATGAACCGCACGCCGCGCTCGAGCAACCGGCGCGTCATCAAAAGCTGCCGGCCGTGTGTGCCGCCGCCGTAAGCCTCGCGGATATGTTTCGGCTCGCGTTCAATATCAAAAACATCGCTGGCCTCGGACTGCATCCGGAAGGCCAGCTCAAAAGTCTGGATGCGCGCCTCGAGTTGCGGGTCGGCACCTCGCGATTTTAAGTGCTGCGCGTTGAGCGCTTGCGCGAGATTCAGTTGGTTTCGCTGTTGGGCGGGTGAGAGGCGGCTGTTGCGAATGTTGGCGATGAGCTTGGTGACGTCCGTGTGTTTGGTGTCGAGATGGGTGCCCTGATACGCGCCGGGCAAAAAAGCGCTGCGCCAGTTGCGCGTGGCGACGATGGGATATCCGCCCGGGCACATCACGATGAAACCAGGCAAGTTTTCGTTCAACGTGCCAAGACCATAATTCACCCACGCGCCAAAGCTCGGGCGCGGAAGTTGCCCGTCGCCGCAGTTCATTAACATCAGCGACGGTTCGTGGTTCGGCACCTCGGCCTTCATCGAGCGAATCACGCACAAGTCATCCGCTGCGGCCGCGGCTGTTTTGGAAAAAATTTCGCTGACCGGCAGTCCTGATTGGCCGTAGCGTTTGAATGTATACGGCGACTCCATCGCATGGCCCGTGCGGCGTTCGGTGCGGAAATTTTTCACCGGCAATGGCTTCCCATGCCATTTCGCAAGCAACGGTTTCGGGTCAAACGTATCCACCTGCGAAGGTCCGCCGTTCATGAACAAATGCACCACCCGCTTTGCCTTTGGCGCAAAATGCGGTGCCTTGGGTGCGTGTGGCTGTGCGCCATCCGCCAGCCCGGCCAGAGCCATCATGCCAAAGCCGGTGCCCGTGCGCGTGAGAAACTCGCGCCGCGAGGTGACGAATCGGTCAGCCATCATTTCGGTTTTATCAGTCATCCAATTATCATCGATTTACGGACTCGCCGGCTCGTCCCTCCAAAACGGCGTGCGATGGAGGGACGAGCCTGCGAGTCCGGAGCCACTAATCCACAAAAGAAAACTCGTTGGTTAATAGCAGCGCGTGGATGAAATTCTGCCACCTCGCTGCGTCAGGTTTTTTGCCGAGATACTTTCCTGCCAAGGCGGTTTCTCCCGCATCAGGCAACCGCGAAAATAGAATTTTAAAAATCTGCTCCACTTTCGCCGATTGCCCCGCCGGTAAATCTTTTCGCGCGGCGATGCGCTTGGCGTAATCAGCGATGGTGGCGTTGTTCATCAAATACAACGCTTGCGGTGAGACCGTGGTGGGTTCGCGCCGGGCGCAGGTGAGGTTTGGGTCGGGGAAATCGAAGGCGCGCAGGACAGGGGCGAGGTCCATTCGGTTGATGCGGCCATAAATGCTCCGACGTCCGTTGAAGCCGCCGAGGACGTTGACGGGCGGGCCGCCCAGCCGCGTATCGAGCTGGCCGGTGGCGGTAACGAGCGCGTCGCGCATCGGCTCGAAGCCGAGGCGGCGGCGATTGAATTTCCACAGCCAACGGTTTTCTGCGTCGGTTAAATTTGGATTCCGGATTTTGGAATTCTGGATTTCACCGGGATGGGTGCTGCTCATTTGCCACGTGGCGGAGGTCATGATTTGGCGGTGCAAATGTTTTAGGCTCCACTTGTGTTTAATGAAATCCGTGGCTAGCCAGTCGAGGAGTTCGGGGTGACTCGGCGGCTTGCTGCGTGTGCCGAAGTCGCTGGGGGTGGTGACGAGGCCGCGGCCGAAGTGCCATGCCCAGACGCGGTTGACGAGGACGCGCGCGGTGAGCGGGTTGTCCGGCGCGGCGATGGCGCGGGCGAGTTCGAGGCGGCCACTGCCGTTTTGGAAGGGTTGGCGCTTCGAATCGGACAGCACTTCAAGAAACTGCCGCGGCACAGGCTCGCCGCGTTGGTGTGGATTGCCGCGGTTGAAAATCATCGGCTCGTGCGGCGGGGAAATATCCGTCAGCACCATCGCGCGTGGCGGCGCGCCTTTGCCGGTCATGCTCCATTGCTCGACGGCTTTGATGAGTTTTTTGTAAACCGCTTGGTCGGGCCGATCGGGAATGAGCGCGAGGAAGCCCCAGCCGAGGCGGCGGGGAATCATCGGCGGCGAGTTTGGTCCGTAAAGAACAAGCCGCAGCGCCTCGGAATCGGCGTCGGCGAGGCAGGTGCTTTCGGTTTTCTGCTTTTGCCATTCGGCATCGACGGTTTTGAAAAGTTTGTCGTAGCCGTCGACGATGTCTTTCATCGACTTCGGTGGCGCGTCGGAGAAGGCAGCGCGGACGCGTACGTTCATCGGCAGTGCGACCGCTGCGCCAAACAACTCGCGATGCACCACCGAGGCCTGCGCGGCGAACTCGTCATCGGCCAACGCGGCGAAGCGATGCCACACCGTCCATACGGGGTCGCGTTGGCGTCGGGCGGTTTTCAAAAACATTTCCCACCGATGAATGACGTAGGGATTGATGGCGCCCTTGTCGGCGAGCAGCATAAAGTTTTCCGTGCTCGGCTGATTGCGTTTGGCGTGGACGGCGGTGAGGTATTCGGCGGTGCGCGTGCGGGCGGTGGTGATGATGTTCGCGCGCGTTTTGGCTACAAAATCATTTAGCGCCTTAAGGCGTTTTGTCATTTCGGCATCGAAGGCTCGGCGTTCGGCGGTGTCGGGCGCGGTTTGAAAAGTGGGCTGCAGCGTTGGTTCTGATGCGCTGCGGAAGACGCCGTAGAGCGAATAATAATCTGCTGTTGGAATGGGGTCATACTTGTGGTCGTGGCAGCGCGCGCAGGAAACCGTGAGTCCCATCAGCCCGCGCGTGGTGACGTCAATGCGGTCATCGAGAATGTCGTGGATGTTGCCCGAGAAGCGCGCGCCGAGCGTGAGGAATCCTAGCGCGGTCAGCGGTGTTTGATCATCGCCGAGATCGAGTTGATCGGCGGCGAGTTGTTCGACGATGAATTGATCAAAGGGCTTGTCCTCATTCAACGCGCGAATCACGTAGTCGCGATACGTCCACGCCCACGGGAAAGTTTTTTCCTCAAAAAACACATAGCCCTTGTTGTCCGCGTAACGCGCGACATCGAGCCAGTGGCGGCCCCAATGCTCGCCGTAGCGCGGGGAGGCGAGGAGTTTGGCCAATGTGGAATGCGGATTGCGGAATGTAGAATTGGGTTCAGGCGGCAGCCCCGTGAGCGCGAAATAGGCGCGGCGGTTCAGCACATGATTCGGCGCGCGCGGGGCGGGTTGGAGATGGGCCGCCTCGAGCTTGGCGAGGATGAACCGGTCGATGGGGTTTTGCACCCACGCCTCGTTTTTCACGCGCGGCGGTTGGGGGGCGCCGATGGGCTGGAAAGCCCAGTGCGGTGCCTCGGCGTGAGGGGCATCCATTTGCGGCGAGGTGCAACCGGCCAACCCCAACACAGTCACGGCAATGAATTTTATCCAGCCCTTCATGACGCTCGAAAAAGTTTGGACGCGCTCGACAGTGTTTGCACTGAAAAAATCACCACAGAGGCACAGAGAACACAGAAGTTATTCTCTGTGCCTCTGGGTGAATTGAATTGCCAGTCCCCCATATGTGTCCAAACTACCCAGCCGATGGCCGACAAACCCAAACTCACGCCGAAGCTCGATGCGACCAAGACGCATGTGGCAAAGGAGATGAAGATTGGCAGCCCGCTCATCTCGTGCCGATTTGAGCCAAAGGGGCGGTTTATTTTTGCGGGCGCGCAGGATTTTCACGTCTGGCGCTGGGAACCGGCTACTGGCAAAAAAGTGCAGATCAAAGGCGCCGACGCGTGGGTGCGCGCGATTGCCTTTACGCCCGATGGCAAGACGATGCTCACCGGCGGCTTCGATGGCCGTCTACTTTGGTGGCCTGTCAGCGGCGATGACGGCGACAAACCCACGCGCGCCATTGACGCTCATCACGGCTGGATCAAGGCCGTCGCCGTCAGTCCCGAGGGTACGCTCGTTGCGACCAGCGGCAACGACCGCCTCATCAAAATTTGGAACGTTGCCGACGGCAAACTTGTGCGCACGCTCACCGGCCACGAGTTGCCCGTGTACAACATCGCCTTCCATCCCAACGGCCGGCAACTCGCCAGCTCGGATTTGAAGTGCAACATTTTCGATTGGGAAATTGCCGCTGGCAAACTCGCGCGCAAGCTCAAGGCCGAGAAAATGCACAGCTACGACAAGACCTTTAAGGCCGACATCGGCGGCGCTCGCTCGATGCGCTTCAACGCCGACGGTACCCAGCTCGCCATCGGCGGCATCACCAAGGTGACCAACGCCTTCGCCGGCGTGGGCAATCCCGCCGTGGTCATGCTCGACTGGAAGACCGGCAAGAACCTCATGCAACATCTCGCCAAGGCCACCTTCCGCGGCGTCGCCTGGGGAATCGCGCTCGCGCCCGGCGGCACCATCATCGCCGGCGCCGGCGGCTCCAGTGGCGGGCAAATCTATTTCTGGAAACCCGACGGCAAGAATGAGTTTCACAAGCTCAAGATGAAAGACACCTGCCGCGACCTCCACCTCGCCCCGGACCAAACCCACTTCGTCACCGCCCACTACGACGGCCATTTGCGAATCTGCAAAATGGCGGAGAAGGCGAAGGGTTAAAGCAAGTCGTCCAAGTTGCCGTCGTCGTTGAAGGGCCAGCCGGTCGGCCCATGAACTTCCTCCAAATTATCACGCGTGGCGACTTGGCTGGCGTAAGTTTCGGAGATTTCCACTTCGTTTAAATCCAGCGTGTTGGCGATGCGGATGACTTTGGCTTTGGTGGTGTCGGGGATGACGAGCGAATGCAGCAGCAGCGAGAGGGCGTGGTGGTCGGTGGGAAAGGTCATCGGGATTTTGCTCGCCTGGAAGATGTTCGAGGTCTGCACGTTCACGTCGGTCACGTGCTGGTCGATTTGGTCGATGAGCCGTTGCGTGGTCACGTCGGCCATGCCGATGCCGGTGGAATTGCCGTGGCTTTGCGGGGTGAGGTTGCGCACAAAGATGCGGCGGATGTCCGGGGGGATGCTTTCACGGTCGCGCAGATTGCTGTTGTAACCATGCCCGCATCGGCCGATGACGTTGGGATCCATGCCGCTGCCGCTGATGTTTTTGCCGATGCGGTCGATCACCAAAATGTCCACATCGTCAAACGGCAGCAACGGCATCAGCCGCTTGGCCTCGGCGAGCAGTTCCTCCTCGCGCGACTCCATCTCCGCGGCGGGAACCACGGCAATGCGCGCGGTCTGGTGCCAGCTGTTCTCCACGATGCCCACGCCAAACAGCACCGGCGCCTTCTCGCGAATCAATCGGCTGATGCTGCGCAGCATCGGCTCGTATCCGTGCCGGCTCACCGCGCGGTGGAACGTCTCCGCGCCGACTTGTTTGCCGAGGCCGACGACGAGCATTTTCAACAGGCCACTGCCCAGCGGCGGGCCGAAGTCCGTGTGCAACTTCACGCGGTTGATGGGCACGATCGCGTCCGCCGCCAGCGCCTCGCGGGCGAACCACCCGTCGTACCCTTCCGGCGTGTGGCCGATGTGCTCCACCTCCAGCGACGCGCGCACTGGCACGCCCATCGCCGCCTCGGTGATGCCGTACTCGCCGAGCAGCTCCGTCTGCCCCTCCGGCGTTGCCCCGCCGTGGCTGCCCATCGCCGGTACGAGGTAAGGCTCACAGCCCGCATCTTTTAATTGGCCGATGACGGCGCCAACAATTTCTGATAAATTCGTGATGCCTCGGCTTCCCACCGCCACTGCCACGCGCAGCCCCGGCTTGAGATCGCCGCGCACCGCTCCCATCCCCAAAGCCACGGCGGCCGGGATGTCCACCGGCGGCGTCTCCTCAAACACCTGTCGCACCCGCATCATGCGCGGGAAGGCAATTTTGTGTTGCGTGGCAATTGTCATTGCAGCGCCGAATCGTTTGTCAACCAAAGGAAATGCGCGAGCCTTTTTTGGGATTGGTATTGTCAGATTTGTATTTTTACTCAGGTGTTCACGATATTCGGGAATCCCCCCCTTTTCTTTTTCTTGCACCGATGGCGCTGGCGGCTCACGCTTTGGGCGACTCATTGATCATGAACACAACACACACTCCAAAGGTCTCGACCAAATTAAACGGATTTAACCGCCGCGCATTTCTGGCCACGGCTACGCTGGCGGGGATGGGTTGCACGGCGATTGCCAAGCAAGGTACGCCCCGCGATTGGAGCGGCAAAAATCCAACGCGCTATCCGGAGCCGGATGTGCTGGTGTTGGATCCGGCGTTCGCAAAATATAAAATTGGCAACACGCCCATCCAGCGGTTGTACACGAGCCCCAAGATGCTCTGGGCCGAGGGACCGGCTTGGAATGGTGTGGGGCGGTATTTGCTTTGGAGTGATATTCCGAATAACCACCAGTTGCGCTGGCTGGAGGAGGACGGACACGTGAGCATTTTTCGGAAGCCCAGTGGCAATAGTAATGGCAACACATTTGATTTTCAGGGCCGGCAAATCTCCTGCGAGCACGGCAACCGTCGAGTGGTGCGTTATGAATACAACGGCAAGATCACCGTGCTCGCCGACAAGTTTGGCGGCAAACAATTCAATGCACCCAATGATGCCGTAGTGCATCCCAATGACGGAAGCATTTGGTTCACCGACCCCGGCTACGGCAGCCTCATGAATTACGAGGGCCACAAGGCCAACACCGGCAGTGTGCAACCGATACAGAAAGAAGCAGTTTACCGCATCGACGCGGTAACCAAAAAGGTTACCAAGCTCACCGATGAGATTTTTAAACCCAACGGCCTGTGCTTCAGCCCCGATTACAAAAAATTATACGTTGCCGACACCGGCGCGAGCCATTACCCCAACGCGCCGAAAAACATCAAAGTGTGGGATGTGGCAAACGGCGTGAGCCTGAAAAACGGAAAAGAGTTTGCCAGCATGAATCTGGAGATGGATGAAAAGGACGCCACCGGTGCCGTGCAAAAAACCGTGAAGGCCGGCATGGCCGACGGCATTCGCTGCGACACCGACGGCAACATCTGGGCCA